>JBPCLS010000331.1:0-4998 GCA_051003055.1 Casimicrobiaceae bacterium | reverse complement strand
GTGTTGTGCGGCAGCTTCGCCAAACGCATCTGGAGCCCGGATTATCCGTGGGCGCCCACGCCCGAGCAGCGCGAGCGCGAATACGAGGTGGTCGAGCGCGAGTGGGGCGAGCTCATGGACCTCGCGCACTACGTTCCCACCATGGCGCACGACGAGGCATTCACTCGCCGCCTCGCCACTTACATGCGGCGGGCCGCGAGCCCTGGCGCCGCAGTCGCGTTGCTGCGCATGAACACGCGCATCGACATTCGGGCCGTGTTGCCGACGATCCGCGTTCCGACGCTGGTGCTGCATCGCGTCGGCGATCTCGACGTCAGCATTGATAACGGCCGCTATCTCGCGGCGCATATTCTGGGCGCGCGGCTGCTTGAGCTGCCCGGGGACGATCACCTGCCGTGGGTCGGCGACCAGGACCGCCTTCTCGACGAAGCCGAGGAGTTCCTGACCGGCGTGCGCCCGGCGCACGACACCGACCGGATGCTGGCGACAGTGCTGGTCACCGATCTCGTTGATTCGACTGCGCTCGTGTCACGCATCGGCGACCGCAGCTTCCGTGCGCTGCTCGGCGGTCACCACGAGTCGGTTCGCAAAGCGCTCGCGCGCCAACACGGAACAGAATTGAACGAAACCGGGGACGGCTTCGTCGCAACGTTCGACGGCCCCACGCGCGCGATCCGATGCGCGTTCGCCATTCGCGACGAAGCGCGCCAGCTTGGCCTTGCCACGCGCGCGGGCCTGCATACGGGCGAGGTCTTCGTCAAGGCCGGAGAGGTCGGAGGCATCGCCGTGCACATCGGCGCGCGTGTCGCGGCGCAGGCGGGATCCTCCGAAGTGCTCGTGTCGAGCACCGTAAGGGACCTCGTTACCGGGTCCGGCATCGCATTCACCGACCGCGGTGCGCACACGCTGAAGGGTGTCGAGGGGGAGTGGCGGTTGTTCGCAGCAAGCTGAGCGCGGCGTGACCTCCCTGCCGACACATTCGCCAGTCCGGAACATTCATCGATTGCAGCCAAACAGTTCGTGCTTCACGAACGACTGGTTTTGGGCCGAAAGCAGACGAAGCCACGCGGATTTGAAGCTGGAATTGCGACTCGTCCTGACTGACTATGTTTGATCTGTATTTGATATGGCCTAATAGCGGTGTGGCGCGCCCTGCAGTCACAATCGTAAGTGCATCACGAATTGACATAGGTCGCCCACTGCGCCGTTACGGGCCGTGGTGATCGAATATAGCGATTCAAAGGTAAATGAAAGTCAAGGGGTTCCAGTTCCGCAATCCCATCCGCGATTATCCGAAGTTCCGCTACGTAATGGTTGCCGGGCCGGACGACCTTCTGATCGAGTTGTTCCAATGCCATGAGCCGGAGCGTTGGGACATCCCGGTCTGAGGCCCGCGATCCTCGACGCCGCTTCGGACTCATTGCGGAGTTTCTCTTTTGCGCGGACCTTGCGGGATGGGCAGCGCACCTGCTGGTTTGGCGATGGGCTGCGATGACGCGCCGAGCACTCAGCACCTAGTACCGGGTTAGTAACCGGGTACGTCGACTTCCGGCCTCAGTTCTGCGTACGCAGCGCGCAGTTCGCAGTTCAAAGTACTTCGCTCTGCGCACCAAGACGCCTGGCATGAGTCAGGCCGCTACGTCCCAAGTACTGAGGACTAAGAACTCGGTGTGGGGTCGCAGTACGAAGTACTGCGTTCAAGTGTCCTCGCCTACACTCGATCTGACGGGCATTGTCCGCAATGATCGCTTCTAACCGCCCGCAAGCGGCCACAATCGGTCTTAGCGATTTGCGCTCAATACCGGACATCCGATCATGGCCGTGCTCCTTCAATGCACTTGCGCTGAATCCAATCAACGATGATGTCAATTGCCTCCACCCTGTCAATTGTTTGGAGGCTAATTAACCCGGACTCCGGCCGTTCCAGCCCGCGAAGTACCAATCCCAACCGGACAGCGCCACAGCTACCGGCACCGTTCGCGAGTTTTGCCGCCGATGCACCTTGTGTCATCATGGTTGGGGGCGCCGCAATTGTTCGCTCGACTTCATGTCGCACTCTGCGCGCACAAGAACGTTGGCGGGAGCGGCACAGGGTCGATCAACCAGGGAAGACATCATGGCCGACGAAGGCAATGTAAAGACGCCGCTCGATGCGTTGCAGGACACACGGTCCAGGCTCAAGGAAATGGAGCACTATTCGCAGACGAACATCGAGAAACTCGCGGCGTTATGGCTCGATGTCAGCGAACACAAAGAACAGAAGCAGTACGAAAAGATGGTCGACGAAGTTCTCAAGCGCCAGAATCAGTTTCAGGAGTCGATCACACCCCTCATCGAGGCCTACGAGAAGGAAATCGCCCGGCTGAAGGCTGACACAGCGTAGCGGAGCAGCCGACTGCCTTTACGAGCAGTCTTACGATTGCTTCTCGCTGACTCGAAAGACCGGAACGGCCAGAAGGAGACCCACCATGAGAAGCATCCCTTGGCGCCTAAATCTAGGCTTCTGGCTCCTTACCGCGGTCCTCCTGGGCGGCGCGCCGGGCGTGCACGCTGATGTCGTCACTGACGCGAACGCGAAAGCCGCCGACATTGCTTCCAAGCATCCGGCGACGCCCATCTCGGTGAGAATGATGGCGATCGTCCAGGTCTCGGTCTTTGAAGCGGTCAACGCGATCACCGGGCGCTATCCCGCGTTTCGTGTGCAGGTGACCCCAGCGCGGGGTGCTTCGGTGGACACCGCCGTCGCCGCGGCGACGCGGACGGCCCTGTTGAAGCTGATGCCGGCTCAGCAAGCGGCCATCGGCGCCGACAATCAGGCGCTGCTCGCGACGGTGCCCGACGGCCCCGCCAAGGCGAGTGGCATTGCCGTGGGCGAGCAAGCCGCAAATGCCGTCTTCGCATCGTGCGCGGAGGACGGGAGCGCCGCTCCCGACGCGTATCGTCCGCATACGGCGGCCGGTGTCTACGTCCCGACGCAAGCTGGGCGGCGGGCCGGGTCGGAACTGGTCGGCGCTGGTCATGACCCACGTCCGTAAACCGACCACAACCAGACGATCGTGCTGATGCCTACTGGAGGTTGACCCATGTTGCTGCAAGGCCGCACGACCGCGCGGGGCGCGAGCGTGCTGCGTTACTGCGCCCGCCCACCGTTCGCCCTGTTCGTCGCGGGCGACATAGTCAGCGGCCTCAATCAGATCAGCGTCACGATGGGTCATGCCGCGATCGCGGCCACTACAATTCACAACCGGTTGAGAGGCGCAGCTTGAAGCTCGCTTAGAGGCGAAGCGCTCCATCAGACTCGGAACGTGTCGGCTCGCTTCGCGTTGTTCGTACCCACGAGCTGGGGCCCCTTCAGGTACGATTGGTTCCCACAATTTCCCTCGATTGCGCATGGGCGTGCATAAGAAAAAAAATACAGTTGGGCAAGAGAAACAGTCCTTTTGGAAAAAGCTGGGGCCAGGCCTCATCACCGGCGCAGCGGACGATGACCCGAGCGGGATCGCGACCTATTCCCAAGCCGGTGCTGGTTTCGGCTACGCGATGCTGTGGACGGCATTCTTCACCTTCCCCCTCATGGTCGGCATACAGACCATCAGCGCGCGCATCGGTCGAGTGACAGGCAACGGCCTCGCCGCCAACATCCGCCAGCATTACCCGCCCGCGCTTCTCTACGGCGTGGTCGGGTTGCTGCTGATCGCGAACACCATCAACCTTGCCGCTGATATCGGCGCGATGGGTGCGGCGCTGAAGCTTCTTATCGGTGGCTCGGCTCACGTCTATGCGGTAGCGTTCGCGCTCCTGTCGCTCTTGCTGCAGATTTTCATTCCCTTTCCACGCTATGCCCCCATTCTCAAAGTGCTCACATTGGCGCTCTTTGCGTATGTGGCCACCGTGTTCGTTGTCCAGGTACCGTGGGGCGAAGCGCTCCACGGAACCGTTCTGCCGGCTATATCTTTCAAGGCCGAATACGTGATTACAGTGGTCGCGGTGTTCGGCACCACCATCAGTCCTTACCTTTTCTTTTGGCAGGCCTCCCAGGAAGTCGAGGAAATGCGCGCCGCAAAAGGCGAACGGCCGTTGAAAAAAGCGCCGGAGCACGCCCGAGCTCAACTGAAGCGTATCAAGATCGATACCTACATCGGCATGGGATTTTCCAATCTCGTCGCCTTCTTCATCATCTTGACCGCAGCGACAACGCTCAATCCACAAGGCATCACGGACATTCAGACCTCGGCCCAGGCTGCGGAGGCGCTCCGTCCTATAGCGGGTGAGTTTGCCTTCGCTCTTTTCGCGGCAGGAATTGTGGGCACGGGACTGCTCGCCGTGCCGATTCTTGCGGGTTCGGCTGCGTATGGGGCCGCGGAGGCTTTCAAATGGCGCATCGGGCTGGGCCGCACCCTCGTCCAGGCGAGGGGCTTCTATACCGTCCTCACGATCGCCACCCTCGCGGGCGTCGCGCTCAACTTCACACCCATCGATCCTATCAAGGCGCTCTTCTGGAGCGCCGTCGTCAACGGCGTCATCGCCGTACCCATCATGGCGATGATGATGCTGATGGCGGCGAGAGCCGATGTGATGGGGCCGTTCGTGGTGAAGCGCAGCCTTCTCGTTCTCGGCTGGCTCGCAACGGGGGTCATGGCACTCGCGGTGATCGCCATGGTCCTGACATGGAGCAACTAAGGCACCGCGCCGGCGCCTCAGATTTGCGCGCTAGCGGATTGCGCCCACAGCTAGACGAGTCTTATTCCAGCTTATCCACTCACGGCAGGGTCTAATCAGTCGCCTCCGCGCGCGGGAGCGCACCTAGCGACCTTGCGGCAAATGCGTGATAGGTTATCAACAACGTGGCCAGCGCCCGAACTGCGCTACGCGTTACCGCCGTGGCACCGCTAAGGGGCTGCATAAATACGGGAGTCTGACCGACGCTCAAGGCGCTTGGTCGTACACCATGCCAATTGAGGGCGCTTGCGTTGGCCCTTAAATGTCGCAATTCGGCCA
>JBPCLS010000330.1:0-5609 GCA_051003055.1 Casimicrobiaceae bacterium | reverse complement strand
GCCTCGTGCGCGATTCGCTGCTCCAGATCACGCCGGTGTTCGCCAAGCACAAGCACATGCTGGGCGAGGATTACTCGATGCTTGACGTCGCGGTCACGCCGCTCTTGTGGCGCCTCGACTATTACGGTATCTCCATGGGCAAGCAGGCGGCGCCGTTGATGAAATACGCAGAACGGTTATTTGCGCGTCCCGCATTCTCCGAAGCGCTCACCTCCGCCGAGCGCGGCATGCGCAAGTGACGCATGGCGCAGCCAGCTTGCGAGCGGGTGGACAACTCGAAGTGTGATGTTCTGCTGCTCCAACCCGTTCCCCGCCGGTCGCTGGCCGCTTGACCTTCCCGCCGCGCTGCGTAGTATTCTGTTCGCATGTCAGAACAGTCCGCCAAGCCGTATTTGATCCGCGCCATCAGCGAATGGTGCGCGGACAATGCATTGACGCCTTATCTCGCGGTCAAGGTCAATGCGCAGACGCGCGTCCCGATCAGCTTCGTCAAAAACGGCGAGATCGTTCTTAACGTCGGTGCGACTGCCACCCGCAAGCTGACTATCGACAACGAGTGGATCCGCTTCACGGCGCGCTTCAACGGATCATCGCAGGAGGTCGCGGTGCCGATGGTTGCGGTCGCCGGTATCTTCGCGAAGGAAACCGGCTACGGCTTTTCCTTCGCAGTGCCGGAGGATGCCACTGCCTCACTCGCCGCCGCGATCGGGCCGGGTATGGCGGAGGACGCGCTGAAGGACACCAAAAACGGCGCCAAGCCGCGCTCTCGTCCTTCACACTTGCAGGTCATTAAGTAATCGGTGTCGATGCTGCGCCCGCCAGATTGTCGACGAGACGGCGGGATCGAGTACCGGCTAAAGAACCGGCGGCCACGGTAGAATTGCGCCTGCGCCGGCATAGCTCAGTTGGTAGAGCAGCGGTTTTGTAAACCGTTGGTCGTGGGTTCGATTCCTGCTGCCGGCACCAATAAACCAATGAAGACGAGTTGATCGCCGAGGTCGGCATCGGCGCGCCATTCGAGGGCTAGGCCAGGGCTAGGCCGGGCGGGCTGACCCTGGCGGTGGACGGCAAGATCGTAGGCGGTATCGGTGTCTCGGGGGTGAGTTCGGACCAGGACGGCGTGGTCGCCAAGGCCGGCGCCGACGTGATCAAGTAGATCGCGGTTTCGTGGCTTCCAAGAGGTGCGTGGCTCCAGCGCAACCCCTGAATACTTTTTTCTAGCTGACGCTTTAACCGTCGACCGTCGAATGCAACACAATGCGATTGCCTTCGCTGTCCAGAACGATCGCTCGGAAGCCGTGTGGACCGATGGCGTGAATGGGCTGCACAACCCGTCCACCGCATTTTTCAACTTGCGTCACGGCGTCCCGGATCCGCGTGTTCACGTTCATGTAGACCAGAATGCCGCTGTTCGAGTTGATCTCCGATTCGTTCTTGACGAGGCACCCGCCGTTTCCGTCCTGGTGATCCAGGATGCAGAACGTATATCCTTCGAACTGCTCTTTGTGAACTTTGATGCCAAGTATGGCTGCATAGAAAGCCGCGCTGCGATCCAGGTCGGCCACCGGGATGTCGAACCAGACCGCGCGGTTGTGCAGAGAATTGAAGTCGCTCATACGTCTCTCCTGACGGAATTTCGCCAAGTCGCCCGATTGGACTGGCCGTTCCGGAATGTCCGCGAAGCAGTGGAACCTAAATGACGGGAAATATTTCGTCAATGCCTTGCAATTACTGGAAGGCGTTTGTGCAAATAAAAAAAAGACGGGGATCGCCGGCCCCGTCTGCTGTCAAACAACCCGATGGCCGCCTTATCTCCAGCGGCGCCTCGTCACTGCAGCTAGCACACCCGCCAACGCAAACAGCGCGAGCGAACCCGGTTCTGGCAACTCCTGCTGCGGCCGAACGCGCCCAGTTCGCCCGGCTATTTGATCCTGATGCGTCTCGCTCTCGATGGTCAATGCCAACAATGCGGGGAGGTCGTTGACCGACGGCAAACCCACGGCATTTTGAAATGCTTCGTATTGCTTCAGCGTTTCTTCTCCCAGCCCGCTGGCTTGGAATGAGCCGGAAATGAGCGACCATCCGCTGGTGTCATAGAGGCTTTCCCAAATGCCGATCTGGATCGCAGCGGCAACGTGGGAGTTTGCCGGATGCAGCCACGCGAAGGGATCGGACCAGGTATTGCTGCTTCCGTTCAGCACATAGTCGACTGCGCCCAGAAAATCGAGCGTGCGCGCCGTCGGCCCCTCGTAATTGACGGTGTAAGCGACAGTGTCCCCATTGTGCATATACTGGAACAGATCGTAGCAATACGTCCAGAAATCGTCGGCACTGTCGAGTAGTTCGGACGCATTGATGGCGCCGGTGACTCCGAGCACCGTTCCTTGATAACGTCCTCCCCGCACGCTTTGACTCGTCAAGCCGCCATCGGTCGAGAGGGTAATCGGATCCGGATAGGCAAATGGATTGAAAACGGGACTATCCCATTGCAGGGTCAAGGTGTCGGCGGCAACAGCAGTAGAAAAGGCGAAGCCTGCGGCTGCAGCTATTTTTAACCACGTTTTCATAAAATTTCTCCGGGTAAGATGGAATATGCATCAGTCATAGCAATTTGCAGACCATAAATGTATATATTTGATTTAACTGATTTATTTTCTGTTTTCTACAATCTTTTATTATGATTTGTAAATATTTCCGACAATATTCGATTTGAATATTACAATGCGTCACAAGGAGGTTGGCAGTCGTCATAAAGTTACGAATTTGAATGAAAAAATTAGGCTAACTCTCAGTGACCCCACACCCAATTCGATTTGATGCTGCGGGACTTGTCCCGGATACGATCGCCGTGTGCGCGCTGGTTGCCTCAATCGCGGGGACTCGCGCTAGCATCTGCGAGATTCTAGAAGCGCAAAGGTGAAAGGGAGGAGCATGAATCGTTTGGATTTCGCGAATCGGGCGGCGGTCATCACCGGGGGGGCCGCGGGTATTGGTTTAGCCGTCGCCCAGCGTCTCGCCGACAGTGGCGCTCAAGTCGCGCTGTGGGACCGGGACGAAAAGATCCTAGGGGAAGCGCAGCGCAAGATTGGCGAACGCGCGCATTCATTCATGCTGGACGTGGCAGACGCCGACGCCGTCGGGCGCGCGGCGCGGGAGACCGCCGATACGTGTGGCGGCATCGACATTCTCGTCTGCTCGGCAGGCATCAGCGGCCCTAATACGCCGCTCGCGGAATATCCGGTCGACGAGTGGAAGCGCGTGTTCGACGTCAACCTGCACGGCGTTTTCCTGTGCAACCGCGCCATCGTCCCGCTGATGCAGCGCCGCGATTACGGCCGCATCGTCAACATCGCCTCGGTCGCCGGCAAGGAAGGCAATCCGAACGCTTCCGCTTACAGCGCTTCGAAGGCGGCAGTGATGGGGCTGACCAAGTCCCTCGGCAAGGAGCTTGCAAAAACCGGCATCCGCGTGAACTGCGTCACGCCAGCAGCAGTCCGTACGGCGATCTTCGACCAGATGACGCAACAGCATATCGACTTCATGCTTTCTAAAATACCGATGGGGCGATTCGGAACCGTGGACGAGATCGCGGCGATGGTGTGTTGGCTCGCGAGCGAAGAGTGCTCGTTCTCGACCGGCGCCGTGTTCGATTTGTCGGGTGGACGCGCGACGTATTAGGTCACTGCCCGCAGTTCTTCTTCCGCGGACGGACCGCGACGGGACACTTAACGGCTGCGATGGAACGGTCGGCATCGCACAACCTCGCCGCGCTGCTCGTGCACAGTGCGCGGCGTTGGCCATCGCTGCCGGCGGTCGCGCTGGGCGCGCGGGTCGTCTGCGATTACGCGGCACTTGCCACACACTCTGCGCGGTTGGCTGCGACGTTCAAGAACGCCGGCCTCGCGGTGGGCGACCGGGTGGCCCTCATCGCGCGCAACGTGCCCGGCTATGTGGAAACGCTGTTTGCGTGCTGGTGGGCGGGCCTCGTCGCAGTTCCGGTCAATGCCAAGCTACATCCGCGGGAACTCGCGTTCATCATCCTGGATAGCGGTGCACGTTGGGCTTTTGTCGATGAAGACTGGCACGCCGCGCTGGGATCGGTCGTCGCCCCGACGCTTGAACGGGCGACGACGTTTGGCGGGGACGACTACAACGCCCTGTTCGACGCAGAACCGATGTCGAGCCCCGCGCCGGTGGCAGCCAGCGATGCGGCGTGGTTGTTCTACACGAGCGGGACCACGGGCCGTCCCAAAGGGGTGGTGCTTGCGCACGGCAATTTGCGCGCGATGACTCGCTGTTTCGTGTCCGATGTCGAATCGATCGAACCCGCGGACACTATCTTGCATCCGGCGCCGTTGTCACACGGCTCGGGGCTCTATGTGGTGCCGCATGTCGCGTGCGGCGCGGTGAACGTCATACCCGAATCCGGCGGTTTCGACGCCGACGAAATCGTCGCGTTGCTCGCGGCATGGGACCGTTGCCTGCTGTTCGCGGCGCCGACGATGGTGAAGCGGTTCGCCGTGGCACCGTCGCTCGAGCACGTGCGACTCGATCGGCTGAAATGCATCGTGTACGGCGGCGGGCCGATGTATGTGGAGGATTGCAAGGCGGCGTACGCGGCGCTCGGGCCGCGGCTTGCGCAGATCTACGGCCAAGGCGAAACGCCGATGACGATCACGGCCATGTCGCGCGCGTTGCTGACCGACGCGCTCGTTCGCGGCGACGATGCCCGCATCGCGTCAGTGGGCATTGCGCAAACCGGAATCGACGTGCGGATAGCGGACACCGCCGACCGCCCGCTGGCGTACGGTGACATAGGCGAAGTCCTGGTGCGTGGTCCGACGGTGATGCAGGGGTATTGGCGCAACGCTCAAGCGACGCAGACGGCATTGGCCAACGGCTGGCTGCACACTGGTGATTTGGGTAGCCTCGATGACGACGGCTTCTTGACCTTGAAGGATCGCTCCAAAGATTTGATCATCAGCGGCGGGTCGAACATCTATCCGCGCGAAGTCGAGGAGGTGCTGCTCAAGCATCCACGCGTTGCCGAAGTGGCGGTTCTCGGCCGCTGGCACGCCGAATGGGGCGAAGAAGTCGTTGCCTGCGTGGTGCCGCGGGTGCCGATCGTGGATCCGGCGGCGTGGCAGGCGTTCGAACGCGAGCTCGACCGCATTTGTCTTGACCACATCGCGCGTTTCAAACGTCCGAAGGCTTACGTATTTTTCTCCGAACTGCCGAAGAACCACGCCGGCAAGGTGGTCAAGACCGAACTGCGTAAGCGCGTTCTGGCTGCGTGATCAGCAACTCCGGGCTGATCACTTCGCCGGCCGCTGGTCACGTCGCCGGCGCTGAGATCACATCGCCGACGGGCGCGGCAACGGACTCTTGAACGCGAGCGAGCAACCGGCCGCTACGAGAACGGACGCGGCGGCCAGCGCGAACGCGGCGAAGGCGCCATGGTCCTCGACCAGTTGTCCCCCGATGGCCATACCTGCGCCGACGCCGCTGACAATGAACGTCGCCGACCACGTAAACGCTTCGGCCGCGTAGCGCGACGGCGCGTACGCGGTGACGAGCAGCATGACGACCGTCAACGCCGGCGCGATCAA
>JBPCLS010000329.1:0-16584 GCA_051003055.1 Casimicrobiaceae bacterium | reverse complement strand
AGCCGATCGTCTTCTTGATGAGTTCGGCGGTCGTTTCGCCGATCAGCATCCCGTAGTTGCGCCGGATGTAGTTGACGATCGCCTCGTCGAACTTGTCCCCGCCGACGCGGACCGAGCCCGCGTACACGATGCCACCCAACGAGATGACGCCGACTTCCGTGGTACCGCCGCCGATGTCCACGACCATCGAGCCGGTCGCCTCGGAGACGGGAAGATCGGCGCCGATCGCTGCGGCCATCGGTTCCTCGATCAGATAAACCTTCGACGCGCCGGCACCGAGCGCGGATTCGCGGATCGCCCGGCGTTCGACCTGTGTCGATCCGCACGGCACGCAGATGATGATGCGCGGGCTGGGTGAGAAGAGCCGCGATACGAGCACCTTCTTGATGAATTGCTTCAGCATCTGTTCCGTCACCGTGAAGTCGGCGATGACGCCGTCCTTCATCGGTCGGATGGCCGTGATGTTGCCCGGCGTGCGGCCCAGCATCTGCTTGGCCGCGACCCCGACTTCCTGAATCACTTTTTTGCCGTTCGGACCGCCTTCCTGTCGAATGGCGACGACCGAAGGTTCATTCAAAACGATGCCTTTGCCACGCACGTAGATCAATGTGTTGGCAGTGCCTAAGTCGATTGCTAAGTCGCTGGAAAAATAACCTTTGAAGGATTCGAACATTGAAGGGACGAGCCTTGCGCACGGCCACCCGCCTTTTTCCCTCCGCCAATCGGAGAGAGAGTGGCGAGCCGCCTCTTAAATGGTTGAGCGTTATGATAACCTATCGCGCTTCGCTTTCGCACTGATTTCACGCGGCTTTTTGCCATTTGGCCGCACGTTGAAGCGGATTGTTTGACATGGCTTTCGAAGAAGCCGCCCGCGATCGCGTCGCGCTTTAGCGCGCTACCTTCGGCTGACCGCATACGATGGCACTGACGCTCGACGACGTTCACCGGATCGCGCATCTCGCGCGCATCGACATCGATGCGCACGCGGCGGAACAAGTTCGCGTGAAGCTCGAAGCGATCTTTGCGATGATCGACCAACTCAATCAAGTCGACACGCAAGGAATTTTGCCGATGGCGCATGCGCAGGACGTCATGCTGCCGCTACGCAACGATGTAGTGACGGCGAGCGACCAACGCCGACTCTATCAAAGCGTCGCGCCAGCGGTGGCCGAAGGGCTCTACCTCGTACCGAGAGTCCTCGAGTGAAAGAGTGAACGAGAAGAACGGACGCTTTAGGTCGTCCGCGGTTTTGCAATAGGTTAGCTGATGCCCGCTCACGAATGTTCCTCACTCATCGCGCATTCACTCCGCCTCATTTCCATGTTCACCGGAACCATCGCCGAACTCTCGCAAGCGCTGCGGGCGAAGCGCTTTTCCAGCGTCGAATTGGCATCCAATGTGCTGCATCGGGTCGAGCGTGCGCAGCCAGTGTTGAACGCATTCATTACGATCGACGCTGAAGGCGCGCTTGCTCAAGCGCGTGTTGCCGATAACGCCTTGGGCCGCGGCGACGCTGGACCGCTGACCGGCATTCCGATCGCGCACAAGGACATCCTGATGACGGCGGGCCTCAAGACGACCTGCGGCTCGCGAATGCTCGCGCAGTTCGTTGCGCCGTACGATGCGTTCGTCGTCGAAGGCTTGAAGCAGGCTGGCACGGTGCTGATCGGCAAGACCAACATGGACGAGTTCGCCATGGGCTCGTCGAATGAAACGTCGTGGTTCGGGCCAGTCCGCAACCCCTGGAACACCGATTACGTTCCGGGGGGGAGCTCCGGCGGTTCTGCCGCTGCGGTCGCGGCCCGGCTCCTGCCGGCGGCTACCGGCACCGATACCGGCGGTTCGATTCGTCAACCGGCGGCGCTGACCGGGGTGTGCGGCCTCAAACCGACCTACGGCAGTTGTTCCCGCTATGGTCTTGTTGCCTTCGCGTCGAGTCTCGACCAGGCAGGGCCGTTCGCGCGGACGGCGGAGGACTGCGGCTTGATGCTGAACGCGATGACCGGTCACGATGCGCGCGATTCAACTTCGTTGCCCCGGCCACGCGAAGACTACACGCGGCTGTTGCGCGAGAGCGCTGCGGGGAAGCCGTTGTCGGGTCTACGCATCGGCTTGCCGAAGGAATACTTCGGTGAGGGCATCGATTCCGACGTCGCATCCGCGATGCAGGCCGCGCTGGCGCAGTTTACGCAGCTTGGCGCGACCATGGTGGACGTAGCGTTGCCCCATGCCAATCTCTCGGTCCCCGTTTATTACGTGATCGCGCCCGCCGAGGCGTCGTCGAACCTGGCGCGTTTCGATGGCGTGCGCTACGGCCATCGCGCGGAGCGCTACGACGGGCTGACCGACATGTACAAGAAAACCCGCGCCGAGGGATTTGGCGACGAGGTAAAACGTCGGATCCTGGTCGGAACCTACGTTCTCTCGCACGGATACTACGACGCGTATTACCTGAAGGCCCAGCAGGTGCGCCGCCTGATCGCCGACGACTTCACGCGCGCGTATCAGCAGTGCGATGTGATCATGGGCCCGACAGCGCCAACGCCCGCGTTCAAGCTTGGGGACAAGCTCGACGACCCGGTCCAGATGTATTTGAACGACATGTTCACGATCGCGGCAAACCTGACCGGCGCGCCCGCGATCTCGATTCCCTGCGGATTCGATAACACCGGCGTGCCGATCGGATTGCAGATCCAGGGCAATTATTTCACCGAAGCCAACTTATTGCGCGTTGCACATCGCTTCCAGCAGGCAACCGACTGGCACCTGCGAAGCCCATCCGATTCAACCCGGCACTTCCCACGCGAAACGGTAACGTCATGAAGTGGGAAGTCGTCATCGGCCTGGAAACGCATACGCAGCTTGGCACCGCTGCCAAGATTTTTTCGGGGGCGTCGACAGCGTTTGGCGCCGCGCCCAACACGCAGGCCGCGGCGGTCGACTTGGCGCTGCCCGGCGTACTGCCGGTGCTCAACAAGGGCGCCGTCGAACGCGCGATACGCTTTGGGCTTGCCGTCGGTGGAACGATCAACAAGCGCAGCGTTTTCGCGCGTAAGAATTATTTCTATCCGGACTTGCCGAAGGGCTATCAGATTTCGCAATTCGAAATACCTATCGTAGAAGGCGGGTCGCTCGCCATTGTCACGCCGCAGGGGGAGAAGGCCGTGCATCTGACGCGCGCGCACCTGGAAGAGGACGCCGGCAAGTCGCTGCACGAGGATTTTCACGGCATGTCCGGAATCGATCTCAACCGCGCCGGCACCCCGCTCCTCGAAATCGTTTCCGAACCCGAGATGCGCTCGGCAGCGGAGGCGGTCGCCTACGCGAAGACGCTGCGCGGGCTGGTCCGCTGGATCGGCATCAGCGACGGCAATATGCAGGAAGGGAGTTTCCGCTGCGACGCCAACGTATCGGTGCGGCCTGCGGGCGCCGTGACACTCGGCACACGCTGTGAGATCAAGAATCTGAACAGCTTCCGCTTTCTCGAAAAGGCGATCGACTACGAAGTACGCCGGCAGATCGATCTGATCGAGGATGGTGGGGCCGTCGTCCAGGAAACGCGGCTTTACGATCCCGATCGCGACGAGACGCGGTCGATGCGCAGCAAGGAAGACGCCCAGGACTACCGGTACTTTCCTGATCCCGATCTCCCACCGCTCATCATCGACGACGCCTGGATTGCGCGGATTCGGGCCGAGTTGCCGGAACTGCCCGCCGCAATGAAAATCCGCTGGGCAGCGCAATATGGATTGCCAGCCTACGACGCCGCGGCGTTAACCGCCAGCCGGGAACTCGCAGCGTACTTCGAGGACGCGGTCGCCGCCATGGGTAACAACGGAAGCGACAACGCCAAGACGCTCGCCAACTGGGTACTGGGCGAAGTCGCCGCCGGTGTCAATCGTGCGGAAATCGAGATGCAGGGCGTCCCAGTCTCCGCGGCGCAGCTTGCGCGGCTTGTCGAGCGCATCGCCGACGCCACGATCTCGGCCAAAATGGCCAAGGAAGTGTTCGACTCGATGTGGGCGGGCGAGCACGGCGGTAACGCTGACGCGATCATCGCCGCGAAGGGCCTGCTGCAAATTTCCGACGCGGGTGCGATCGAAGCAATCGTCGACGAAGTCGTCAGAGCGAACGCCGCGGTCGTCGCTGACTATCAAGCCGGTCGCGTGAAGGCGTTCAACTCGCTCGTCGGCCAGGTGATGAGGGCGTCGCACGGCAAAGCCAATCCAGAGCAAGTCCACGCCGCACTCAAAGGAAGGCTGGCGCGCTAACGGCGGCCGAGCGTCTCCGTGCCCGTTAAACAACGCGGGCGGCTTTAAGGGCCGCCCGCCTGATTCTTCCTGATGACGCTGGCTTAAGGCAGCGGCTGACCGATGTTGACGGCAAACTGCTCGCGCGCGTCGGCGGGTTCCCACGGAACACCGCGCAGATTGTAGTAATAGACGGTGTTGGGTTCCAGTCGGACTATTCCTTTTTGTGTCCTCCCAACCGTGAACCAATTGTTCGTCGTTGTCCCGGGGCCGTTCAAATTTCCTGTTCCCGGCGAAAAGCTGAAATCACACGGCTGATCGGAAATCGAAGCCTGGCGATAGCGTTGCTCTCCAATGTACTCGACCGATGACGCTTTACCCAAACCGGGCGACGTGTAGTTCGGTGTTTTGAACTTCACCGCAACGTTGGGCGAGTTCATGAACAGACCGGCGAGCAAGGGAACTGGAACAGTGGGGTAGTTCTCGATCTGGCAACCCGTCGGCGTAGGCGCCGGCGGCGGCGGCGGGTCTTGCCACGTTACGGGTAGGGTCGGTCTATGGCTGCTACCCGAGCCGTTGGATGCGGTAAGAGCGTACACGGTAGACCCACGAAGCGTTTGCGTCGGCGGCGTGCACGTGGACGTGGTGCTGGTGCAGCTTTCCCAAACAAAGGTCGTCGGGTTGCCGACGCACGTCGCCGTCAACGTCAGCGACGCTCCGACCACCGGACTGACCGGATTGGCGAAAAGCGTGCAGTTCACGCCTACGGGCGGGGCTACCTTCACCCAATTCGCGGGCATCGTTGTCGGGCCGCTGTTACCGACCGCATTGGTGGCGATGACCGTATAGGTTTGGGAGCCCTCCGACGCCTCGCTCGCCGTACAGGTCCGTCCGGTCGCGCCCGGGCATCCCGTCCCCGTCCACGTCCACTTATACGCGGTGGGGCTTCCTGTGCAACTCGCGGTCAGGACGAGATTGGTTGAGATCACAGGGGTCGGCGTATTCGACAGGATCGTGCACGAAGGCACCGTTGGCGCCGCCGGGGGAGGCGGTCCCGTTACGGTCGCCGGCTGCCACTGCACCAGTACGCCGACGGCCACCCCATCGCCCCCTGCGTTGCCGCCTTTCACCTTGTAATTCTTGTAGCCGATGGTCGAGCCCGTTAGCGTGCAGGAGTTGCTGGCGCCAGTCGCGCACACCGCGTCCGACCAGGTATATTTGGTCGAGCTGTTGGTGCAGGTCGCGGTCAGCGTGACCGTGCTTCCCACCTTCGGGTAGGGGCTGTCCGCTGCCAACGTACATTCGGGGACCGGGACGCCCGGGACGGGGACGATCGGAACGCTCGGAAGCCCCGCGCCGACCGGATTGGACGCCAACAGCGCGCACAGCGCGACGACGGGTGTTCCGTTGCCTCCGGAGCCCTCCTCTTTGTAACCTTTGGCCAGCATCGAGAGATGGAGGCTGCGGTCGGTCGTGTAACGATGGTTGACGTCCGCCCGGTTGTTCCAGGCGCGGTACACCGGCGCCGTCGCGGCAGGGCAAACGCCGGTGTGGTCGGGGAGGTAGAGCTTGAAGACGTTGTCGGATTCGAACAGCCACGTATCGGGATACTTCTCGCGGATCGTCGCGCACTCCGCGACCGTTGCGGCGTAAAAATGCGAATCAAGACCGCGTTCGGGTTTGCCGTAAAAACGGCAAATCCCCGTTGCACCAGGCAGCTGAGAAGCGGGGCTACCCGCGACGAACTTCTGCCCGGTGCGCACCCACCCCTTGCTCACCCCCCCCGTGTCGAGGTCTCGGATCTCCATGGGGTCGGCGGTAATGAAATAGTGGTCGAGACCCTCATGGTAAAACTCGACAACTTCCATTGTCGTCGTCTGGCCGAATGCCAGCGACGCCGCCAGCCACAAGGGTAGTGCCCAAATCAATCGCCGCATGATATTTCCTTCGAATAAAGTCGATTGCTGTCTATTTTGCCGGCCCCGCACGGACTCGGTCGCGACCACCGTGCTATTTTCTGCCGTCATTCGCCATTCCGCTAACGGTGGGCGCGGCGACCGCGCGGAGTTCGCGCCAGCGCTGCTTGTCCCCGTCGTAGCGGGCGTTGACATCGGCGATGTCTTTTTTCCTCGCTGCAATCAGCTCGGATTGTTTGTTGAGCTCGGAATCAACGGCGGCGAGTTCCCGCTCGACCACGGGAAGCAACAGCTTGTCGCCCAGCCCCTTGCGTTTTACTTCCAATTCGTCTCTTCGTGTGGAGAGTGTGGCGGTATACGCCAGTGCAGATTGTACCTGTGCATCTATCGTGCCTAGCGCTCGCGTACGCGCCAGATCGATTTCGCTCTCGGTGCTGTAGCTCTGCAACAACGCCCGGTCACGCCGCTCGCCTTGCTCGCGCTGCATGCCAGCGAGCCGCAGGCGCTCGCCTTCGACCTCGCGGGCCCGGCGTTGTTCAGCGTTCAGCGCAGGATCGATTCTTTTGACCTGAATGCCCTGTTTGTTGAGCTCGACACTACCCTTGTTGGTCGCCTCAGGCGGCATTTTGTCGGTGTAATGGACGATGCCCTTGTCGTCGACCCATTTGTAAGTGGCGCCCTGCGCCGAAATGGCCATCGACAATAGGAAGGCTGCCGCGAGCGTCCAGGCCAGCCACGCGCGAATGACGATCGGCTCCTGCGCGCTGATCGCGCTTGTCGTCGTCGCCCACCCGCTGGTTGCACTTGCCTGTCTCACATCCACCTCGTTTTTTGAAATCCAGCCTCCTGCCCCTACTGCCCTATGGCCTTGGCGCGGCGCGATCAACTGCTAGGCGGTCCGCTCATGCACGCCGTAACGCATCCGATAGTCGGTCACCGCGCTTGCGTACCTGTGAAGTTCCGGCCGGCTCGCAACGAACGCCAGCAAATCGTCGAGCGTGGCGATCGCAACGACGGACATGCCGAAGTTGTCCTGCACTTCCTGCACGGCGGAACGCTCGGCGACGCCGCGCTCCATTCGATCCAACGCAATTAGCACGCCCGCGGGGATAGCATCGTGCGACCGGATCAATTCCACGGATTCGCGCACGGACGTTCCCGCGGTAATGACATCATCGACAATCATGATCCGGCCGCGCAGCGGTGCACCGACGATCACTCCGCCTTCGCCATGATTCTTTGCCTCTTTGCGATTGAAGCTGAACGGCAAATTGTGACCTTTTTCGGCAAGTGCGATTGCGGTCGCCGCAACGAGCGGAATGCCTTTGTACGCGGGACCAAACAGTTGGTCGCACGCGATGCCGGAGGCCATCCACGCGGCAGCGTAGAACTCACCGAGCCGGCGCAGGCTCTCGCCGTCGTCGAAGGCGCCCGAGTTAAAGAAATAGGGGCTCTTGCGTCCGGCCTTGGTGACGTATTCACCAAAACATAGCACTTCGCGTGCCAGTGCGAACTCCAGAAAAGCTTGCCGAAAATCACTCATATCGATCGCAAATTATAGCGGTGCAACGGGTCGCGCGCCGCGCGCATCCGCTACCCTTTTGGCAATGCTTAAGGCGAAATTCGCGTGAAAGCCGTCGTGTACACTCGCGCGCTTTCTGAAGGCCACGCTGCCGCCGCCGATGCGCATCATCACGCTCAACGTCAACGGCATCCGTTCCGCAGAACGCAAAGGCCTGGCGCGCTGGCTCGCGCGAGCCGAGCCGTGGGATATCGTTTGCTTGCAGGAAGTTCTGGCGCGCGAACTCGATGTGCCCAAGTGCCTGCGCGCCCCGCGCAAGTGCACGTCCGCCTTTCATTTGAGCGAGCGCAGCGGTTACGCTGGTGTCGCGGTGTATGCGAAGACCAAGCCGAAATTCGTGTCCGGTTTCGGCAGCCAAGAGTTCGACGTAGAGGGCCGTTATCTGCAGGCCGATTTTGGCAGCTTGTCAGTCATTAGCGTATACCTGCCGTCCGGCTCGCGCAGTCCGGCACGCCAGCAGGCCAAATTTCGGTTTCTGGCCGAGTTCCTACCGCATCTCGCGCTCCTCGTGCAATGCGGACGCGAAGTGGTGTTGTGCGGCGACTGGAACATTGCCCACCAGCCCATCGATCTCACGAATTGGCGCAGCAATCAGAAAAATTCGGGCTTCCTACCCGAGGAACGCGCGTGGCTGACGCGAATCTTCGACGAGCTGGGGCTCGTCGACGTATTTCGCCGGATCGAGCCGCGCCCGGGGCAATACACATGGTGGTCGAACCGCGGGCAGGCGTGGGCCAAGAACGTCAGTTGGAGGCTCGATTATCAGATCGCGACGCGCGGCATCGCCGCCAGGGCGCACACGGCAACGATCTACAAAAATCGCCGCTTTTCGGATCACGCACCGCTGATCATCGATTACGACTACGAGTTGCGGTGAATATGTAAAAATCGCCCGTGCTGCGCATCACCAACCTCGTCCTCGCGCGCGGCGCGAAACGTCTCTTCGACGCCGCGAATCTGGCCTTGCACGCGGGGCACAAGGTCGGCCTCGTCGGGGCCAACGGCAGCGGCAAGTCAAGCCTCTTTGCCGCCATCCTGGGCGAAGTAGTGCCCGAGGCCGGGGCCATCGATCTGCCGCCCGCGTGGACTATCGCGCATGTCGCGCAGGAGACCCCCGTCGTGGCCAGGCCCGCCCTCGCCTACGTTCTCGATGGCGACCGCGAATTGCGCGAGGTGGAGTCGGCGCTTGCGCGCGTGGAGAATGATCCCGCGCATGACGGCGCGGCGCTCGCGGACCTCCACCACCATTTCGACGCCATCGGCGGTTACAGCGCGCAACCTCGCGCCGCAGCGCTTCTGGCCGGTCTCGGGTTTGCGGAGTCGCGGCAAATGGACTCGGTTGCGAGCTTTTCCGGTGGCTGGCGGATGCGCCTGAATCTCGCGCAGGCGCTGATGTGCCGCTCCGACTTGCTGCTGCTGGACGAACCGACGAACCACCTCGATCTCGACGCGGTGTTGTGGCTGGAAGACTGGCTGGCGAAGTATCCGGGGACGCTTCTGCTCATTACGCATGACCGTGATTTTCTCGACGGCGTGGTCGATACGATCGTACATGTGAGCGGCCGGACCCTGACGTCGTACGCGGGAAACTACGCGCAGTTCGAGCGCGAGCGCGCGCGCGTGCTGGCGTTGCACGAGTCCTCCTACGCAAAGCAACGCCGCCAGATCGCGCACTTGCAGGCGTTTATCGACCGGTTTGGTGCCAAGGCTAGCAAAGCTAAGCAGGCGCAGAGCCGTAAGCGAGCACTCGAACGGATGGAGCTGATCGCGGCCGCTCACGTCGACAGCCCGTTCGAGTTCGCGTTCGCTCCGGCCGACGTTGCGGCGAGGCAGCTCGTTCTCCTCGAGCGCGCGACGTTGGGTTATCCGGAGCGGCCTCCGGTGCTGATGAACGTGGACTTTGGCCTGTTGGCCAGCGAGCGAATCGGGCTGCTCGGGCCGAACGGCGCTGGCAAGTCGACACTGCTGAAAGCGCTTGCCGGGACGCTTGCCCCGCGCGTCGGCAAGCGGCACGCCGCGCAGGGGTTGCGCATCGGCTATTTCGCGCAGCTAGAGGTCGAGCAACTGCGCGATGAGGAATCACCGTTGTGGCATCTGCGACGGCTGGAACCCGACACCCGCGAGCAGGAACACCGTGACTTTTTGGGCGGATTCGATTTTCGCGGCGACATCGCGAATTCCGTCGTGGGTCGCTTCTCCGGCGGCGAGCGGGCGCGGCTCACGCTCGCGCTCATCGTCAGGCAGAAACCGAATCTGCTGCTGCTCGACGAGCCGACCAACCACCTCGATCTCGAAATGCGCGAAGCGCTCACCGAGGCGCTGCTCGAGTTCCAGGGCGCACTCGTCGTCGTTGCCCACGACCGTCATCTGTTGCGCACGACGACCGACCTATTGTGGCTCGTTGCCGACGGAACGATCGCGCCGTTCGACGGCGATCTCGACGACTACCGCGATTGGGTATTGGGACAACGCCGCCGCGAGCGCGCGGAAGCACCCACACCCGTTTCCGCGCCTGCGGATCGAAGAGCGCAAAAACGCGCCGAAGCGCAAGCGCGGCAACGGCTGGCGGAGGCCCGGCGACCATTGGCGACGCGCCAATCGGCGATCGAACGCGAGCTCGACGCACTGACGATCGAAAAAATGACGCTGGACACCTGGCTCGCGAGTGGCGGCGCCTATGCGGATACGGCGAAGGATGAGCTCAAGGCAAAATTGGTGCGGCAGGGCGAGGTCGCCTGGCAGCTCGCGCGATTGGAAGCGGAATGGCTGGAGCTTGCCGAAGCGATGCAAAGAATCGGCGCTGAGGGGAAAAATTAGCCCATCCGCGGACCCGGGCGATAAAAGAGATAGAGCGCAAACCCCAACGTGTCGCGTCCCCAGCGCATATAGGCATCGCGCCAGCGCCGGATGCGTTCGAGCATCGCCGGCACGTCAGGATCCTGCGGCTGCTCGCGCGCGTAGCGTTCGATCGCGCGGCAGTACTTCCACTCGTACTCATCCCACTCGTCGAGCGAGGAGGTCGTCGCGTGCATCGGCACTAACCCCGCTTCAACTCCCGCCTGCACATTGCCGCGATGGTCGAGAAATTCGTTTTCGTTGCTCCCCAGGACGGTCAGGTAATCGGAAGCTGGCCGCTGCCGCCAGTAGCCTTCGCCGATGAGAATATAGCCACCCGATTTGGTCCAGCTCTTCAATTGATTGCAGATGCCGCTCATGCCGCCCGCGATGCCGCCTGCGCCCAGCATCACGCTCAAGTGGAAGGTCTCCGGGTCGGCGCGGTATTCCGCGATGTCCATATCGTCAAGATGAAGTTTGGAAAGCGCGCCCGTCCATTCCGCGCGCTCGCGCGCCGCGTCGAGCATCAGCGAGGAATTGTCGATCGCAATCACCGTCGATCCGAAGCGCTCGATGATCCGCAATGCGAGTTCCGCGCGGCCGCAACCTAGATCAAGGACTCTTGATTTTTCGTCCAACGGCAGCAGATCGAGCACGCGTTCGATCTTCGCCGCAGCGATCGGATTGCAGTAATCGTGGTCGCGGTGCGCGATCGAGCTGAACTTGTGGGGAATCATTGCCGAGTGTCTTGCGAGCCGCGTTCGTGCCAGGGTGCCACCCGCAAGAGTAATGCCATGCCGGGCAGTGCCAAGATCGTGCAAAGCAGGAAAAAATCGAACCAGCCGATACGTTCGACGACCCAGCCCGCGGACGCATTGATGACGGTCCGGGGCAGGGCGGCCAGGCTCGAGAACAGCGCGTATTGCGTCGCCGTGTAGCGCGGATCGGTCGCACGCGCGATGAACGCTACAAACGCCGCGGTGCCGAGGCCCACACCCAACGCCTCGAACGCGATCACACCCGCGAGCAACAGCTTGTCGGGCGCGTTGACGTGGGCAAGCCACGCAAACCCGAGAATTGAGACGACCTGCACGACGCCGAACAGCCATAAGCCGCGATTGATGCCGATCTTGACCATCCACAGCCCACCCAGCATTCCGCCGACGACGCTGGCCCAGAGACCGGCGTTCTTGGCGATGACGCCGATCTCGGTCATGGAAAAGCCCATGTCGATGTAGAACGGCGTTGCCAGCGCCGTGGCCATGCTGTCACCCAATTTGTAGAGAAAAATGAACAGGAGCACGAGCAGCGCGTGCCGCCATCCCCCACGCAAAATGAACTCGCGAAAAGGTTCGACCACGGCGGCGCGCAGCGTGCGCGGCGGCGCCTTCGCGAGCAGCGGCTCGGCAATGGCCAGGGTCAGCGCGATTCCCGGCAGCATGAACAGCGCGGTGACGAGATAGACCGATGACCACGGCAGCAGATCGGCAAGGATCAACGCGAGCGAGCCGGGAATGAGGCTCGAGATCCGATACGCGTTCACGTGGATCGCATTGCCCAATCCCAACTCGGCGTCCGGCAACAGTTCGCGCCGGTACGCATCGAGGACGATATCCTGGCTCGCCGAGAAAAACGCAACCGCAGTGGCCAGGTAAGCGATCCCCCAGAGGTCGGCGCGCGGATTAAGCTGTCCGAACATCGGAATCGACACGAGCAGCAGCACCTGCGTCAACAGCATCCAGCCGCGGCGCCGGCCGAGTATCGGCAGACCGAACCGGTCAAGCAGCGGCGACCAGACGAACTTCCACGTGTACGGCAACTGGATGAGCGCGAAGAGCCCGATCGCTTTCAAGTCGATGCCCTCCGTGCGCAGCCACGCCGGAATGAGGTTGATCAGCATGTACAGCGGCAGGCCGGAGGAAAAACCGGTGAAGATGCAGATCAGCATCCGTCGGTTTAAAAGCGCTTCGCGCCACGTTTCGCCGCGGGGGGGAGCGGACGGTGCCGCAATGGGGTTCGTCATCGGCCGATTGTAGCGGCCTCGTGCTCGCGCTGCTTCTCTGCGTTGAGTTGTCGGGCTCTGCTCGGTCGCGCGGCGACGGCCCTGCGGGTCTTACCTCGGCCTGACGGCCTCGGCCGCCGCGCTCACTCGCGCCGGAAACGATAAACGGCAAGCTCTCCGAGCAGATTGGGCAGCGCGGCGATTGGGCGTCCGCGCGACAACACGACGCGGTTCTCGACGACGCACTGCCGCGCGGCGAGAAAAGCGTCGAAGTCAGCCACCGTACACAAGTGGATGTTCGGTGTATCGAACCATTGATAGGGGAGGTTTTGCGAAACAGGCATGCGCCCCCACAGTATCTGCAGGCGGTGGGACCAATGTCCGAAGTTGGGGAACGTGACGATGGCGGTGCGGCCCACGCGCAGCATTTCGGCGACGATTCCCTCGGTGTGGCGCATCGCTTGCAACGTCTGCGAAAGAATGACGCAATCAAACGATGCGTCGGCAAAGCCAGCGAGACCGCTTTCGAGATCGCTTTGCAGCACGTTGATGCCGTTTACCAGGCTCGCGAGCACACCTTCGTCGGCAATCTCGATGCCGTAACCGCGTACCGCTCTGGCGTGCATCAGATACGCAAGCAGGCTGCCGTCGCCGCATCCCAAATCGAGCACTTGCGCGCCCGGTGCAAGCCAGCTCGCGATCGTTGCAAAGTCCGCGCGGGCAACCGCGGCGTTCATGGCGGCAACACGCGCGCGAAATACGCGCGTACGATCGCGTGATACTGAGGGTTGTCGAGCAGGAACGCGTCGTGGCCGTGCGGCGCGGCGATTTCCGCGTACGAAACATCGCGGCGGCGATCTACCAGCGCACCGACGATTTCGCGCGAGCGCGCCGGCGGAAAGCGCCAGTCGGTGGTGAACGAGACAACCAGAAAGCCGCACGTCGCTGGCGCGAGCGCTTGCGCGAGCTCACCGCCGGTCGCTAGCGCAGGATCGAAATAATCCAGCGCCTTGGTCACGCGCAGATACGTGTTCGCGTCGTAGTACTCGGCAAACTTCTCCCCTTGGTAGCGCAGGTACGACTCGATCTCGAATTCCGGCGCGAACGAATACTGCAGGCCATCGCGCAGGCCGCGCCCGAACTTGTGTTCCATCTGCCCGTCGGACAAATACGTGATGTGGCCGATCATGCGTGCGACGCGCAGCCCCCGCCGTGGCTTGGTTGCGTGAGCGTCGAAGTGCCCGTCGTGGTAGTCGGGATCGGTGAGAATCGCCTGCCGCGAGACTTCGTTGAACGCGATGTTCTGCGCCGACAGATTGGGCGCCGCGGCGATGACCAACGCGTGGCGGATCCGCGGTGGATAGCGAATCGCCCACGCGAGCGCCTGCATCCCTCCCAGGCTGCCTCCAATGACGGCGGCAAACTGGGCGATCTCGAGCCGATCGGCGAGCCGCGCTTGCGCATCGACCCAGTCTTCGACCGTGACGATCGGAAAATCACTTCCCCACGGGCGGCCAGATGCCGGATTGGGCGACAACGGGCCCGTCGACCCGAAGCAACTGCCGAGGTTATTGACGCCAATGACGAAAAAGCGATCGGTATCGAGCGGCTTCCCGGGACCGATCAGGTTGTCCCACCAGCCGACGTTGTCGGGTTCGTTGGCGTAGTAACCCGCCACGTGATGCGACGCATTGAGTGCGTGACAGACGAGCACGGCGTTCGAGCGGTCGGCGTTGAGGGTGCCATAGGTCTCAAAGGCGAGCTCAAAGCCGGTCAACGAGCGACCGCAAGCCAATGGCAGCGTGTCATCGAAACGCGCGAGCCGCGCGACGACCGGACCGGCGAAGGCATTCGGGATCTGGCGGCGGGCGTCAGCGCCGCCCGTCGTAGCGGAAAAGGAGTGCATGGCATCGCGGCCGCGGCGTGCGGCAATAAAAAACCCGACCAGCTTGTCGCTAATCGGGTCGCTTATCGGAAGTGTCTCCGCCGCGTCCGCTTTAGCCGTATTTGTCGGGAACGGTCAAGTATCGAACATCCCATGCGCCCGCAAGCTGGTTCAAATCGGCGCGAGCCGTCATCTTATCCGTTTTGGCGCCGTTCTGCGCAAGCGTCCCGCGTGTGCCCACCGCTTGGCGCCGCGTACATCGGCTCCTTCCAGGGCGGCGCGCCTGCGCCAGGCCGGCTGACGGTGACATCCGCGGTGAATTTCGGCTGTGACACTAAAGATCATTCATCCGTTCGAGCAGCGCGCTGATCTTGGCCGGGTCATCGGTCCTGCGAATCCGTTCAATGTGTGTCTTCACCGCCGCGACCTCCGAAGTCAACACACGCTGCTTGATTTCCAGCAGATGCGCCGGGTGCATCGAGAAATTGCGCAAGCCCAAGCCCAGGAGCAAACGCGTGAACTGCGGCTCCCCCGCCATTTCGCCACAGACGGCGATGGGCACTTTGGCCTTGTTCGCCTCTGCTATCGCCATCGCGAGCAGGCGCAGGACAGCCGGATGCAGCGGGTCGTACAGGTGCGACACGGCTTCATCGGAGCGATCGACGGCGAGCGTGTACTGAATCAGATCATTGGTGCCTATCGACAGGAAATCGAGTTTGGTGACGAAGCCATCCATCGCGAGCACAGCTGCCGGAATCTCGATCATTCCGCCAATTTCGATCTTCGCCGCGAAGGGAACACCGTGTTCGAGCAGGTGCTCCTTGGCCTGCTCGATCAACACCAGCGTCTGATCGATCTCCGCGACGGACGAGAGCATCGGGATGAGAATCTGGATACGGCCGTAATGCGAAGCGCGGAGAATGGCGCGCAACTGCGTCGAAAAAAGCCGCGGTTCGGCGAGGCAGAAACGCACGGCACGCAGGCCAAGTGCGGGGTTGGGCGCAACTCTGGCAAGTCCTGCCAGGCCCTCCTTGTGTTTGTCCGCTCCAAGGTCGAAAGTTCGGATGGTCACCGGCTTCCCATTCATGCCCGCGGCAACCGTGCGATACGCTTCGAATTGTTCGTCTTCCGATGGCAATCCGTCGCGATTCAAGAACAGGAATTCGGAACGGAAGAGCCCGATGCCGGAAGCACCGTTGTCTAGCGCTTGCGCGATATCCTCGGGCAATTCGATGTTCGCGTGCAATTCCACGTGCTCGCCGTCCAAGGTTTTCGCCGGCTTGGTGCGCAGGCGTTTTAGCTTCTGCCGTTCGAGCGTGAATTCGCTTTGTTTCAGCCGGTATTCGCTCAAGACCGAGCGGTCGGGATTCACGATGACGACGCCGGATTCCCCGTCGACGATCAGCATTTCGCTGTCGCGGATCAACTGGCGTGCGTTGTGCGTCGCGACGACCGCAGGGACGTTCAAGCTGCGGGCGACGATCGCCGTGTGCGATGTCGCGCCGCCGAGATCGGTGAGAAACGCGCCGTAATGGTGCTGCTTGAATTGCATGACGTCGGCCGGGGAAAGATCGTGCGCGACCAGAATCGTCTGCTCCTCGGCCACCGGCGACGGCAATGATCCGGGTCGGCCCATCAAGCGCTTCAGCACCCGTTCGCCCACCTGAAAGATATCGGCCTTACGCTCGCGCAGATACGGATCCTCGATCTGCTCGAATTGCTCGACCAGCACGCCCATCTGCTGCGTCAGCGCCCATTCTGCGTTGCAGCGCTGCTCGGCGATGATCCGTTTCGGCGTCTCCGACAGCGTCGGGTCGTTGAGGATCATCCAGTGCACGTCGAGGAACGCGCCGAATTCGCCCGGCACGTCGCCGCGCGTCAACGAACCGTGCAAGCCCTCGAGCTCGTGCTGGACTTCCTCTATCGCGAGGCTGAAGCGCTCGATTTCCGCGGCTACTTTTGCCGGGGGAATCCCGTAATGCGCCACTTCGAGGGTCGCATGCGAGATGAGCTGCGCGCGGCCGATTGCGATGCCGTCGGAAACGCCGATGCCGTGGAGCGCAAAGCTGACCATGGCGGGGAGGGCTTCCTACTGGCCTTCACCGAAACAATCG
>JBPCLS010000328.1:0-7085 GCA_051003055.1 Casimicrobiaceae bacterium | reverse complement strand
GCCCCGTTCCGAGTGGTTCGCAAGCGAACCCGCCACACCCGCGGCGCCCGCGCGCCCTGTCCGGCCGATGCTATGGACATAGTCCTCCGGCGCACGTGGCAAATCGAAGTTGATGACGTGGGTAATGCCAAGCACGTCGATGCCGCGCGCGGCAACGTCGGTTGCGACCAGCGTACGCACACCACCGCGCCGCATGTCCTGCAACGTGCGCGTGCGTTCGCGCTGGTTCATGTCGCCGTGCAGAGCCGCGGCCGAATGTCCCTGACCCTGCAGTTTCTGCGCGAGCGCTTCGGCATCGCGTTTGGTCGACATGAACACAATGCTTTGCCGCATGGCGACGTCTGCCAGCAGATGATCGAGCAGCCGATACTTGTGTGCGCGGTCGTCCGCGAAATGCGCGCTCTGCCGAATGGCAATCGGTGCAGCCTGCGTGGTCTTGACGTCGATCCGTACCGGAGTCGACGTGAGCCGAGCGGCGAGGCGCGCAACGTCGCCGTCGATCGTCGCCGAAAAAAGCACGGTCTGGCGTGTTTTCGGCGTCACCGCGCACACCCGCTCGACATCGTCGATAAAACCCATGTCCAGCATCCGATCCGCCTCGTCGAGTACGAGTATTTGCAGTTGCGACAGATCGACGCGGCCGCGATCCATGTGATCGAGCAGGCGTCCCGGCGTTGCGACGAGCAGATCGACGCCGCGCGCAAGCGCACGGTTCTGCACCGGATACGGAACACCACCGTAGAGGCATGTGGTACGGACCCGTAATTGCTGGCCGTAACGCACCGCCTGCTCGGTCACTTGCTGGGCAAGTTCGCGCGTGGGTGTCAACACCAGCACGCGTGGCACTGCCCCGCCACGGTGGCGCGCCATGGGTGCGCTCGGCTGCGCGGCGATGCGTTGCAATGCGGGCAAGATAAACGCCGCGGTCTTCCCGGTTCCGGTCTGCGCCGAACCGATCACATCGCGACCTGCGAGCAGCGCGGGGATGGTTTGCGCCTGGATCGGCGTTGCGTGTTCATAGCCACAAGCTCGCAGCGCCTGCAGCAGCGGCTCCGAGAGCTTCAATTCGCCAAATGTCGTGTTCTTTTCCATATCTGCTACCCCAGCAAGATGCCACGCGCTGCCGCGAGGACGGCGCGCAGCGACCTACGCACGCCACGGTGGCGAACGTAAGGAACCATAAAATTTCCGGATGGGCGAAATACGAAACGCGCGGGTCACGGCACCACCGGCGAATTTCCGCCCCAGGACCACGACGATGTACCCGCGGATAACCGCAACCGGGTCGACGTTAGTGCAATTCCATCGTCGCTAACCGGAAGCTGCCTAGGAAGCGCCTATAGGGCCTTGAGGGCAGAGACTAGGGACATCGATGCCGATGCCCAGGAGATTAGAAGCCGATGACCGGTTGCCGGAAAAAAGAACCTTCAGTCGCGGCGGGCAACCGTGATTTCGTACACTGCGCGTACTCTGCCGCAAGAGAGAGATTATAGCACGAAGCGATGCCTCGTTGGCATCGAACCGCGTCATTTCGCGCAATCGCTACGCGCGGTATAAGGCCGCGGCGATAGCCCATAACGAGAACTCGGCATTCGTCTACGCCGGTTCATCCGGATCGTCGATCTTGGGATCACCGTCGGGTGGGTGCTCCGACTCGTCGGGCTCTTCAACCGGCGGTTCCTTGGGCTGCGGCGGCTCCTTGACGGGAGCATGCTTGCGCGGCACCGCCTGCGTAGATCTCATTGGACGCTCGTCTGCTCCAGCATCCTCGTCGTCTTCGTCGTCTTCGTCGTCTTCATCATCGTCGTCCTCGTCGTCTTCAACGGGGCCGGGTACCGTATCGTGATCGGGCTCGCCGATCGGCGGCTTTTCCTGCGCCCCCCACTCGGCGAGCACGCGCAACGAAGAACGCGAACCACCGATGCGCACGGTTGCGCGCACCGGCAGATCTGCCGCGAGCACCGCGCCGTTCATTTTGGCGGGATGCGCAGTACCTGCCCGGGGTAGATCTTGTCCGGATGGCTCAACATCGGCTTGTTGGCTTCAAAAATTTTCATGTACGCATTCGCGTCTTCGTATTGCGCCTTCGAGATCTTCGACAACGTGTCGCCCGAAACCACCGTATAGAACTTGGACTCCGGTTCGCTCTTATCGACCGACATCATGTCCTTGACCTGGGCGACGCCTGAGACGTTGCCGGCCGACAGCACGATTTTTTCCTTGGTCGCCTGATCGGGCGCGACGCCGAACACGCTGGCAACGCTCGTTGCCCCGTCAAAGGTTACCGTCAGCCCTGTCGCATTGAGACTTTGCGTCTTGATGTAATCGAGGATCGCGTCCCCGGCGGCCGCGTTAGCCGCGGCGCTCTTGGCCTCGTTCGATGGATCAGACTGCGCGTCTTTCATCGAAGCCTGCGCCTTGCCCTTGCCGAACAACTTCTCACCTGCGTCTTTGACGAAATCGATAAAACCCATTTGATCCTCTCCTGTCGTTGAAGCCGGCCTTGCGGCGCGGCGTTGATTCTTCCCGGCATCCCGGTAATTGGGGAGGCGCGGAACCTGCGCGGAAGCCGCGCGAACCTTAATTATATCCGGCTCGTGTAAATCATGTCGTGATCGACGCCGCCCCTTCCGCAGGGATCGCGCGTACCGCCAGCACGCCGTCGATGGCCGAGATGGCGTCGACGACGGACGGCAGCACCGGGCTGTCGACATCGACCAGCGTATACGCCATTTCGCCGCGGGATTTGTTCACCATGTTATGGATGTTGAGTCCCGCGTGCGCCATCGCCGTGGAGATTTGACCCAGCATATTGGGGACGTTGGCATTGGCAATTGCGATCCGGTAAGGGGATTCTCGCGGCATCTCGACATTGGGAAAGTTGACCGCATTGACGATCGCTCCATGTTCCAAATATTCCCGCACCTGATCCGCGACCATCATCGCACAGTTTTCTTCCGCCTCCTCGGTGGAAGCGCCCAGATGCGGAAGCGCCGCGACACCTGGCTCGCCTAACAACTTCGCGCTGGGGAAATCGCACAGGTAATATTTAAGTTGGCCCGCTTGCAATGCCGCGACGATCGCGTCACCGTCGACGATCGCCTCGCGCGAGAAATTGAGCAATACGCCTCCTGGTTTCATGACGGCAAGCCGTTTCGCGTCGATCAGGTGGCGTGTCATGGCGACCAGCGGCACGTGCAACGTGACAAAGTCGGACTGCTTGAGCAGCTCTTCGATACCGTTGGCCTTGCGCACGTTCGAAGGCAGACGCCATGCTGCGTCCACGGTGATTTCGGGGTCGAAGCCGATAACCTTCATGCCCAGCTTGATCGCGGTGTCGGCGACGAGACTGCCGATCGCCCCCAGGCCAATGACTCCCAACGTCCGGTTGGTCAGTTCTACGCCGGCGAACTGCTTTTTGCCGTCCTCGACCCGCTTTTCCAGGTCGGGAGCGTCGGCATTGAGATTCGCGACGTAGCGCAAAGCCGGGATCACGTTGCGCGCCGCGAGCAGGATTGCCGTGAAGACGATTTCCTTGACCGCATTAGCGTTGGCGCCGGGGGCGTTGAACACCGGTACGCCGCGCTTCGACATTTCGGCCACTGGAATATTGTTGGTTCCCGCGCCTGCGCGGCCGATCGCTTTGACGCTCGCCGGTATGGTCATATCAAACATGTTGTACGAGCGCACGAGGATGGCGTCGGGACGCTCGACGGTCTTTCCGACCGTGTAACGCGCGCTGGGAAAGCGATCAAGGCCGATGCCGGAAATCTGGTTCAAGGTGAGGATTTGGTATCGGTTCATGGTTTGCTCTAGCCGTGACGCAATGCAAATTCGCGCATGCAATCCACCAGCGTCTGCACACCCGCGAGTGGCATCGCGTTGTAGATCGAAGCCCGCATGCCGCCGACCGATCGGTGGCCTTTGAGTTGAACCATGCCGCGTTCGCTGGCCCCCTTCAGAAATGCCTCGTCGAGCGCTTCGTCCTTGAGCTTGAAAGGAACATTCATCCGCGAACGGTCCGCCACGCGTACCGGAGTGCTGTAGAACGGCGTCTCGTCGAGAAAATCATAAAGGAGCTTGGCCTTGGCGATATTGACTCGCTCGAGCGCGGCCAAGCCGCCTTGCGTCTGCACCCATTCGAACACCAGGCCCGCGATGTAGATGGCGTAGGTCGGCGGCGTATTGAGCATGGAACTTTGCTCGGCCTGTTCCTTCCAGGTGAAGGCGGATGGCGTGATCGGCAGCGAGCGATCGAGGAGGTCATCGCGAACGATCACTAACGTCAGCCCGGCCGGACCCATGTTTTTTTGGGCGCCACCGTAGATCACCCCATACTTCGCCACATCGATCACCCGCGACAGAATGTGCGACGACATGTCGGCGACCAACGGTACGTCGCCGGTATCGGGCGTCCAATGGTATTCGACACCGCCGATCGTCTCGTTGGTGCAGATGTGGACATACGCGGCGTCTGTGCTCAATTTCCAGGTTGCACGCGCGGGCACGTAGGTAAAGTTCTTGTCCTCGGCCGACGCCGCAATGTGCACGGCGCAATATTTCTTCGCTTCCTTGATCGATTTTTTCGACCATTCGCCGGTGTTGACATAGTCCGCGACCGAGCGGTCACGCAGTAGATTCATCGGGACGATGGCATTCTCCGCAATTGCTCCTCCCTGCAGGAACAGTACCTTGTAGTTGGCGGGAATTGCGAGCAGCACTCGCAAGTCGGCTTCGGTCTTGTCGGCGATGGATATGAATTCCTTGCCGCGGTGGCTCATCTCCATGACCGACATGCCGCTGCCATGCCAGTCGAGCATTTCGGCAGCGGCTTTTTGCAATACTTCTTCCGGCAGCACCGCGGGGCCGGCGCTGAAATTGAAAACGCGCATGAGATTGGTCCGATGTGATAATGATTGCGTATCGACGTTGGCATCGCGGCGCTTTCGGTCATTTCGGCTAAAGTTTCGATGATGCTCGAAGCGTAATCTTAACCTTACGCGTTGCAGACTCGCTCGTCTTGCGACACCAGCTATCCATGGTTGGAATGGGCTCGTTCGTGATTGGTTGTGCAAAACCTCCCCGTGCCATGCCTATCGATCTAGATGAGTTGCGGCAATGGATCGGGCGGACCGAGTCGCGGTCAGACCACGTCACGGCCACGCCGGTCGCGGCTCTCGCTGCAACCTTGGATCGGGATGAACCCTTCCCGCGGCCGGGCGACATGCTGCCGCAACTTTGGCACTGGCTCTTTTTTCCTTCGATTCATCGGCATTCGGAAACTGGGCCCGATGGCCATCGCAAGCGTGGCGGTTTCTTGCCCCCCGTCCAACTCCCGCGGCGCATGTTTGCCGGCGGACGCTTCCAGTTTCATCGCCCGTTGCGCGTCGGCGACGCGATCTCGCGTCTTTCACGCATCGTCGACGTCACGCAGAAGGAAGGGCGCAGTGGTCCGCTCGCTTTTGTCGTGGTGCGCCACGAGATCAGCAATGCGGCGGGGATCGCACTGACCGAAGAGCACGACATCGTGTACCGCGACAATCCGCGACCGGACGATGTTGCCCCTGCGCCGCGGGCTGCCCCCGATGCTTGCGCCTGGTCCCGGGAAATTCGGCCGGACCCGGTACTGCTCTTTCGCTATTCCGCGTTGACCTTGAACAACCATCGGATTCACTACGATCGCCGCTACGTCACCGAAGTCGAAGGTTATCCCGGCCTCGTCGTGCACGGCCCATTGCTCGCGACGTTGCTCATGGATCTGCTGCGGCGCAACCTGCCGGCAGCCAATGCGACCGGCTTCATGTTCCGTGCGGTGAGGCCCTTGTTCGATGTCGCGCCCTTTCAGGTCTGCGGTACACCGCAAGAAGACGGAAAAAGCGTGCCGCTGTGGGCCCAAGATGCCGACGGTCTGGCGATGGACGCGATCGCCACCTTGGCTGGCTAGCGCTGGCGTCTTTTACTGCAAGGGCGAGATCTTCAAAGGTTACACGTGGCCGACGCATACCAGGAGATACGAGATGCCGTGCGCCATTTGTGCGCACAGTTTCCGTCTGACTATTTTCGTCGTGTAGACGCCGAGCGCGCGTACCCGGACGCGTTTGTTTCCGCACTGACCAAAGCGGGCTGGCTCGCGGCATTGATCCCGCAGGAGTACGGCGGTTCGGGTTTGGGGCTGTCCGAAGCCTCGGTAATCATGGAGGAAATCAACCGCGCCGGCGGCAACTCCGGCGCGTGCCACGGGCAGATGTACAACATGGGCACCTTGCTGCGGCACGGCTCCGAGCAGCAGAAACGCCTCTATCTGCCGAAAATCGCGAGCGGCGAGCTGCGCCTGCAGGCGATGGCGGTGACCGAACCCACGACCGGCACCGACACGACCAAGATCAAGACGACCGCGGTCAAGCGTGACGGTCGTTATGTCGTGAATGGACAGAAAGTGTGGATCTCGCGCGTTGCGCATTCGGACCTGATGATTCTGCTCGCGCGCACGACGCCGGTCTCCGAGGTCCAGAGAAAATCGGAAGGCATGTCGATCTTCCTGGTCGATTTGCGCGCGGCGATCGGGAACGGGCTCACGGTGCAGCCGATCCCGAACATGGTGAATCACGAAACCAACGAACTCTTCTTCGACAACCTGGAAATCCCAGTGGATGACCTGATCGGCGAAGAAGGTAACGGCTTCAAATACATTCTCGACGGTCTCAACGCCGAGCGCACCTTGATCGCCGCGGAATGCATTGGCGACGGCTATTGGTTCATCGACAAAGTCACTCACTACGTCAACGAGCGCATCGTGTTCGGCCGACCGATCGGTCAGAACCAGGGCGTGCAATTTCCCATCGCCCGCGCCTTTGTCAATCTCGAAGCCGCGAATCTGATGCGGTTCAAAGCGTGCGCACTGTTTGACGCTAACGCGCCCTGCGGCGCGGAAGCGAACATGGCGAAGCTCCTGGCGGCTGATGCGTCATGGGAGGCGGGCAACGCTTGCTTGCAATTTCATGGCGGCTATGGTTTCGCCAACGAATACGATGTCGAGCGCAAGTTTCGCGAAACGCGCCTCTATCAAGTCGCGCCGATCTCGACCA
>JBPCLS010000327.1:0-6737 GCA_051003055.1 Casimicrobiaceae bacterium | reverse complement strand
TGCTCTCAAGCGCGACCTTCAGCGCGAACGCGAGCATCGCCTTTTGCCGCGGTGTGATGTCGGCTTTGCGATAATTCACGGCAACCTGGTCGGCGATGAGCGGATCCTTCGCGTAGATGCGCAGGATTGCGCCGTGCGCAACAATGCAATAGAGGCAATCGTTGGCGCCGGACGTGGCGACGACGATCATCTCCCGCTCGGCTTTGGTCAAGCTGCCTTCCTTTAACATCAGCGCGTCGTGATACGCGAAGAAGGCCCTGAATTCCTCCGGGCGATGGGCCAGCGCCAGGAAGACGTTGGGGATGAATCCCGCCTTCTCCTGTACTTCGAGCATCCGCGCCCGGATGTCCTCGGGCAGCTCCGTCATATCGGGGACTGGATAGCGACTGATCGCGCGAGCATTCATGCGATTGCGTGGATGTGCATTCGTATCAATCCAATGGTGATGCCAATATGATTTGCGCTGGCTGACGTGCTAATCGATGTGAGAAACCCGCCACCAGTTCTTCGTTCCTATTCGTTACACCAATCTTCTCCGACGAGACGCCATGGATCAGAAAGTATCGCACCTTCCCCCCGCTGACATCAACGTCCTCAACCCGAATCGATCGACGTACTGCGCCGCTTTACCCCGATCAAATCGTGATCGGGGTCGGTTTCGATAGAGCGTACGGGTGCGTGCGGCTAGATCCCGAGTGGACGCTCGCGGCAGTGGCGCAACTCCCGCAATTTCGGACGACTACTCGATCACCCGGTCGACACGCAGCTGCATCGACGACGGGATCTTGATGCCGAGCGCCTTGGCAGTTTTCATGTTGATCGCCAGTTCGTAGGCAGTCGGCTGTTCCATCGGAATGTCGCCCGCCTTCGCGCCGCGCAGAATCCTCGCCACCATGTCGGCACCGCGGCGCCACATCCCGGGGAAGTTGAAGCCGTACGACATCAGTCCGCCGGCCTCGGCCCACTGGGACTGATGGAACACTGTCGGCAACCTGGCCTTGAGCGCCAGTTCCGTAATCTTGCGCCGCGCCGGTACCCAGAGCCCCGATGCGAGCACGAACAACGCATCGGCGTTGGCGCGCACAGCGTCGGTGAATCCGGCTTCATAGTCGAACGGCGGGCGCTTGAAATCGACGACATGGAGCGCGAGACCCAGTCGCCTCGCCGCATCCTGCGCCACGGCGAGCTGCCCCGCCGTCTGGTCGTTCGCGAACACCGCCACCTTGCGGGCGCCCGGCAACAGTTCTTTCAGCAGCTCGAGCCGCTTGCCCGGCAGCTCCGATTGAATTGCCGTCACGCCGGTGATGCGGCCACCCGGCCGCGCTAGGCTGGAAACATGGCCGGTGGCGACCGGATCGAAGTCCACGGCGACGAAGACGATCGGCGTGTCGCGATTGGCCTGCTGTAGCGCCACCAGATTGGCTTCGGCGCCGCCGGCAAAGAAGACGTCGCATTTCAATTTCGCAAGTTCCGCGGCCAGCGCAGGCAGCCTCTCGAGCTTGTTGTCGCCATGGCGCCGTTCGATTGACAGGTTGCGCCCCTCGACGAGACCGAGCTCGCCCAGGCGCTGGACGAACGCGAGGCCGTATGGTTCCTTGTAGCTGTCAGAAACGCTGAGCCAGCCGAGGCGATAGCTGCGCTCGGCCGGTTGGGCCCAGGCCCATCGCGGCACGCCGAATGCGCCGGCGCCGATCGCAATCAGCAGTTTCCGCCGCGATATCACTCGATCACACCATTGGCGCGCGGCATCTCGACACCCCCCGAGTGGTTGGCCGGAACGGACAGGGGACTCTAGGCCGCTGCGGACAGGGGGTCAAGGAACGACATGACGGGCCGACAGGAACGACGGGCCGATAACCAAAACGGCGCAAAAAACCGCATCCCGCGAATGTCTGCGACGGGGGTCGCAAGCAGGCGTTCTAATTAATCGTTTGCCGCAAACACCAACAGCTCCGTGTCCGGCGTCGCTTCGTACCGGAAAAGTCGTGCTTCCTACGACGCGGACTTAGCGCGCGACAATCTTCTGTGCCCGCAGCAAGGCAACTTCGCCGCGGTCCGCAATCAGGATCAGTGGCGGATTAGGGGGACCGCATCCTCGACCTGCTTCTTCTGCTGTTTGACCGCCTTCTTCTCTTTCGGAGTCAGCTGGGGCTTCTTCTTTGCTTGCTTCGGGGGCTGATGGGACATGGTGTTTGCTCCTGATGGATCGATGGCACGTCGTGGTGCAGTTTGACTATAGGCCCGCGGCGGGACAAATGTAAGCTGCCACAGTAGCGTGGTACTCGGGCGGAACGCCGGCGGTCCATCAGGCACGGAATCGGCCAGAACCGGTCCCTCGCGAGCGCGACCGAATGCGGACCGTCAGTCCAAATCGCCAATGCGAGCAACGGTGTCGGGGCGTCCAGTAAACGTGCACGCGTGCGCCTCCTTGATCGTCGCAGCCTTCGTCGGCTTTTTCACGGGCAGTGGGGAACTCGCCTTGGACTTGTCGGCACGCAGATCATGACGAGGCCAGCAAAGTCACGGTGCCCCACACGACCAGCAGAATTCCTGCGCCCCGGCCGATCCAGTGGCCTGCTGGGACAAGCTTTTCGATAAGCACGAACAACGCGACGCCCGCGATCCAAGCGAAGTTCATGACACCGCCGACGAAGAGCAACAACATGAGCAACCAGCAGCAACCGACACAGTAGGCGCCGTGACGCAACCCCATAGCGAACGCGCCGCGCGTCCCGGGGCGCCAATACGTCACTATGAAATCGAGAGGCGAGCGGCAGTGCCGAAGGCAGGCCCGTTTCAACGGCGTCCACTGGTAAAGGCCGGCGGCGATCAGCACCGTTCCCGCCAGTGCGATGCTCGTTGTCTGCATCATCGGCGACATCAAAGCGACTTTCTCCAGTCCATACTGAAGCACTGTCGCTGCCAGGCTGAATGCAGCCCAGACAGCGATATAACCGAAGGCGAAGGCGCCTGACGCACTCGCCGGTTCGCCTCGCTCGCTGCTGCGCCGAGCGATGGCGGCGTACAGCAGGATGATCGGCGCGGCGCTCGGCAACATCATGGCTGCCATCATCACAGCCCACATGACGAGCACGAGCACCGCCCAGCCGAGTGTCCAGGGCCCGGTGCTCATCGGCATCAGCATGTCGCCCATCGCTTGCATCATGCCGGCACCGCTGAGCAAGTACGCCCAAGACAGAACGACCACGAACAGCAGGCAGGAAACGACGAGGACGCGATCGCGCCGCAGCGCCCGCTCGATGACCGAGCCGCCGATCACTTAAGGCACCTGCGGCGGTTCGAGGCCGCCGGCGGACAGATCCCTAAGCCGCCACGCCTTGCGGCGTCTGCACGACATGGGCCAGCGTGCTGTGCCCGCCCACCGTGCTGAACTTGATGGCCCCGCTGCTGCGGATGTTGGACGAGGTGACCTCGCCCACGCGGTGCTCGAAGCCCTCCGGCATAACGATCTGAATGCGGTGCGGAGCGCCGGTCAGTGGGTTCTTGATCGGTTCCACCTCGGTTTCGAGCACGCCGGGGATGACAAGCCGCGCGGTCCGGGCGGTCTCATTGAACTCGAAGGTCACCGGAGCAAAGATGGGATCGTGCATCTTGCTCACAATGAGGCTGCAGATGTGGAAAAGCGTCCCTTCGGCCGAATTCTGCCCCGACATGATGTTGAACAACGCTTCCCGCTGCTCGGGGCTGGCGCGCTCTTCAATGATCGGTTGCAACTGTCCATTACCTTCGTGTAAGGGGCCCGGGAAGGAGACGACAGCGAAGAAGGTCAGTCCGTCCAGGCTCGTGTTCTTGAAATGGCCCTTGGTGATGCGCATGCCCAACAGGCCCTTGCAGTCACCGTTGGTCGGCTTTGCGTTGAAATCGCATGGACATCCAAACGCGCAGGTGCAGTTCTTCATCCATTCGCCTTCCAGGCGCCAGTCCGCGTGTGCCATGATTTTGTCCTCCTATTGCATACGTTGAGACGATCGCGGCGGGCATTTCCGTGCCGTCATCACACCTTCCCGCTCTCAGCCCGCGATAGAGCGAAATCGCCAGCAGAACTCTGGCGGCAGGTCGGCGTGGCTGATCGCCGCGCCAACCGCGTTGCAGGTGGTAGTTCGACTATGTACCGATGCGGGACGGTGCGCAATCCCCACGTTCAGGCACCGTGAGTCTGGGGCAGACTGCCGCACAGTCGGCTGTGGCCAGTAGTGACAGGCCGTAGGGCCAGATCGGCAATGTCAGGAACTTGGCGGGTAACGTCTCATTGCGCAGGCGGCACGTAGCCGGCCGGCATTTCAGCGCCGCCGCCGAAGAAGTGCTTTTCCATCTGCTCGGCGAGCCACTTGCGCGCTCGCGCGTCGGCCAGGCTCAAGCGGTTTTCGTTGACGAGCATCGTCTGTTGGCGCAGCCATTGTTGCCATGCCTCCTTCGACACACTCTCGTAGATCCGCTTGCCGAGTTCGCCGGGGTACGGCGAGAAATCCAGGCCGGGAGCTTCGCGGCCGAGCTTGATGCAGTTGACCATGCGCGCCATGGGGCGCCTCCTCAAAACGATTTGCGGTAAACCAGCGATTTTCGCTGGTAATTGTAGAGCGCCTTCTTCTGCTGCGGGAGATCGGCGACCGTTGCGACGCGAAATCCCCGTTCCAGAAACCAGTGCGACGACTTCGTCGTCAAGACGAAGAGTTCCTGCAACTTGAGCTTGCGCGCGCGTGCCTCGATCTCCTGCATCAACGCCTCGCCGTACCCTTCGCGGCGAAAGTCCGGATGCACGGCCAGCGCGGCGAGCTCGCCCAGGCGCTCTTTCGGAAACGCATAAAGTGCCGCACAACCGACGATATGACCATCGTACTCGGCAACGACGAATCGTTCGATTTCGCTTTCCAGCCGTTCGCGCGATCGGCGCACGAGGACGCCCTCTGCCTCCAACGGTTCGATGTTCGCCAGGATGCCGCCCACGTCATCGATCGTCGCGCTGCGCAGGTGCGCCAGCGCAGTCGATGCGATCATCGTGCCGACGCCGTCGCGGGTGAAGAGCTCGAGCAGCAGCGCACCATCGTGGTGACGGCTGATGAGGTGCGCACGCTTGACCCCATTGTCGCAAGCGCGAATCGCCGCGGGCAGAAAAAGCCGCACGTCCGCGCTGAGCTTGCCGGATTTAGCGAGCAGTGCTTCGGCATCCTTGGTCGACATCTCGGTGAGCAATTGGCGGCGGCCGTTGCGCACGCCGTCGGCGTCCAGCAGGAAAATCAGCTTCATCGCCTCGAGCCGCACCGCGACTTGGGTCGCGACTTCCTCGACGGTGAGGTTGAAAATCTCCCCAGTGGGCGAGTAGCCGAGCGGCGAAATCAACACGATATCGCCATCGTCCAGCCGCTGCTGAATCGCTTCGGTATCGATACGCCGCACTTCGCCGGTCAACTGCATATCGATGCCGTCGACGACGCCCATGGGCTTCGCCGTGAGGTAATTCCCCGAAGAAACGCGGTTGCGCGCGCCGGCCATCGGCGAGTTGGCGAGCCCAAGCGATAACAGCGCCTCGATACGCGCTCGCACTTGGCCCGCGGCTTCAAGCACGCAGTCCATCGCATCGGCGTCCGTGACCCGGACCCCGTGCGCGTATCGGCTCGGAATGTGCTGCTGCGCGAGAATGGCCTCGACCTGCGGGCGACAGCCGTGGACCACGACGAGATCGATGCCCAAGCTGTGCAGCAGGTTCAAATCATGGATAACGTTCAAAAACGAATCGTCGGCAACCACTTCGCCGCCGAACGCAATGACGAAGGTCTTGCCCCGAAAGGCGTGCACGTACGGCGCGGCGGCGCGAATCCAGTGGACGAACGCGCGCATGGTCGCGGATCGCGCGTCGGGTGTGGCGTCGTGCGCGCGGAGCTTCGGTTTTAACGGCATCGAGGGCGATCGAGTGGCGCGGGATTATAGCGTTGCCCGGGTGAAAGCCGACCTGCGGAGGGCCTCTACGCGCCTCGGCTATCATTCCCCAGCAAAAGGGAACATCACGCCGCGCTTCTGCATGTCCTCACCTCTTCTCACCAATCTCAATCCCGAACAGCTCGCCGCAGTCACGTTGCCGCACGGTTCCGCCTTGATCCTCGCGGGGGCTGGTAGTGGCAAGACGCGCGTGCTGACGACGCGCATCGCGTGGCTTCTCGCAATTGGACAGGCGACACCGTTGTCGATTCTGGCCGTGACGTTCACGAACAAGGCGGCGCGGGAGATGTTGATAAGGCTCTCGGCGCTGACGCCGGTCAACACGCGCGGAATGTGGGTTGGTACGTTTCACGGGTTATGCAACCGCATGCTGCGCGCGCATCATCGCGACGCGCGTTTGCCGCAACTGTTTCAGATCCTCGATACGCAGGATCAATTGTCACTGATCAAGCGTTTGTACAAAGCGCACGACATCGACGACGACCGTTATCCGCCGCGGCAACTGCAATGGTTCATCGCGCAGGCGAAAGAGGAGGGGCTGCGGCCGAACATGGTGGAAGCACCCGACGAGCTGTCACGGCGGCAGGTCGAGCATTACGCGCTATACGAAGCGATGTGCCAGCGCGAGGGCCTCGTCGATTTCGCGGAGCTCCTGTTGCGCAGCTACGAGCTCTTGGCCGAGCACGAGTCGCTGTGCGAACACTATCGCCGGCGTTTTTCGCACTTGCTGGTCGACGAGTTCCAGGATACCAACACGTTGCAGTATCAGTGGTTGCGGATCC
>JBPCLS010000326.1:0-4750 GCA_051003055.1 Casimicrobiaceae bacterium | reverse complement strand
TTCCGCCAATTTGCGGATGCCGTCGGCCTGAAATTCGAGGTGGACCTGCTCGGTCTCGAGCAGCGCAGCGTATTGCCGGGTAAGACACGCGTTGGTTGCTGTGAGTATTTGTTCGAAGTCGGACACGGACAGCGACGAGAGCTCGACGCGAATCGGGAAGCGCCCCTGCAGTTCCGGAATCAGATCCGAAGGCTTCGACAGATGGAATGCGCCGGAGGCGATGAACAGAATATGGTCGGTTTTTACCATCCCGTACTTGGTCGACACCGTCGTTCCCTCGACCAACGGCAGCAGGTCGCGCTGCGCGCCCTGGCGCGATACATCCGCGCCGTGCATTTCGGACCGCGAGGCGATCTTGTCGATTTCGTCTAGAAAGACGATACCGTTTTGCTCGGCCGCGGCGAGCGCTTTCGCTTTGATGTCATCGTCGTTCAAGAGCTTCGCGGCTTCCTCGTCGGTTAAGTGCCGCATCGCTTCGGCGACCGTCATCTTCTTTTGTTTCCGCCGGCCGCTGCCCATTTGCTGGAACATGCCCTGTATCTGTCCGGTCAGCTCTTCCATTCCCGGTGGCGCCATGATCTCCATCTGCGGCGGCAACACCGAAACTTCGACGTCGACTTCGCGTTGATCGAGCGCGCCTTCGCGCAGCATTTTGCGGAATTTCTGGCGCGTCGCCGAATCGACCGGCTTCATATCGGTAATGTTGACTTCGCGCGCCGGCGGCAGTATGACGTCGAGCAGCCGCTCTTCCGCGGCGTCGGCGGCGCGGTCGCGGACCTTGCGCGTTTCGGTTTCGCGGGTCTGCTTGACGGCGACTTCCACGAGATCGCGGATGATCGTATCGACATCGCGGCCGACATAACCGACTTCGGTGAACTTGGTTGCTTCGACCTTGACGAACGGAGCGTCGGCCAGGCGCGCGAGCCGGCGCGCGATCTCGGTCTTGCCGACCCCTGTCGGTCCGATCATCAGAATGTTCTTCGGCGTGATTTCGTAGCGCAGCGGCTCGGCGACCTGCTGCCGCCGCCAGCGATTGCGCAACGCAATGGCGACGGCGCGTTTGGCGGCGTCCTGGCCGACGATGTGCTTGTCCAGCTCCGAGACGATCTCCGCGGGCGTCATTTGGAAGGACATGGCTTTAAGCGGCAGGAAAGGAAACGGCCGCCTGAGAAAAAGGCGGCCGGGGAATTGTACCGAAGTGGCGTGGCCTGGCGCGACGTTAGCGTCGTGCGGAACGCGAGGTTATTGGCCGCGAAACAATGTCATTCCGAGCCGAGCAGGAACCTCGAGATGGTGTCATTCCCAGCGGAGGAGGAATCTGCTGGTCAGCGCGACCGGCGACAAGCAGATTCCGCGTCCATCTGGCTTTAATCCGGGATCGTCAGCGTGTTCCCCGAAAACGTGATCAGATTCGCCGCGGCCGGCGCCTGCGCAATCGCCGGGAGATTGGCGGCGGTGATCGCGGGCGCCATACCGGGCGTCCCGCCGCGTGGTGTAGGCCGCACGACTTGCGCGGGTGGCAGCGCGGCGTTCGCGGTCAGATGCGCGTACATCCGATCCATCGCCTGGATGAAATAATGGTGCAGCGGAACGAAGCGCGTGTCGTAACCAGCGAACGCCGGGTTGTCGATGAACGCATCGAGATGTTGCGCATTGGTGACCTCGATATAGGTGAGCTTCGACGTTGCACCTTCGACGATCTTGTTCTGCCCGTAGTACGGCCGCGAAGTGAACCCCACCGGCAAGTTCAAATCCGCCCGGCCGTGCACGATGATCGCGGGTTTGCCGCGCAAGTTCGCGGTCCGATAGACCTCGCTGATTCCGCTTTTCACGCGCATTGCATTGGCGTCGGCGCCGGTCCAGAGATTGCGATGGCAGAGCGCGCCGTCGATGTTGAAGTCGAGGAGGCCTGTTGACGGCGACACCGACGCGGCGTCGCGGATCGGCCCGGTCGGATTCAAGTTATTGATGATCGCGATTCCCGCGGTCGGGGGTATGCCGTTGCTGGTGCCGAACGCCTGCGCCAGCGTTGCAGCGGCGACGGGCGCGGGCCTGCCTGCAGCGTCGACGCCGGCAAACGAGAAGCCGCACAGATTGTCGGCCACACTAAGGCGACCGTACGCGTTCGCGTAGGTCATGACGATTGCAGGTGTCACGAACGCATAGTGCGACGCATGCAGGATATTCGATTCCGGCTGGAAGCCGGCCTGCACCAGCACGTTGAGCGCCTCGTTGGCTTGCTCCGCCGTCGTCGCCGCCGCCAACAGGCCTTTGGCTTTAAGCGATGCGCAGCGACTCGTCGCGAGCGCCGTAGGCACGAAGGCGGCACCGGGCGAATTCGCCGCACCTGCGGCCAGCGTGGCACACGGCTGATAGAGATTGGCCAGCGTGTTGGAGTCGTACAGCGGACGGCCGGTTCCCGACGTTGTGACGCCGCCCTGCACGACGGTCAAAGCGCCTCCGGGCTGCAACTGGACCTGCGGCTCGGACACGGCGATGCCGTCGATCAAGCCCTCGGTATCCTGCTCCGCCGCGGCCAGCGACGATCCGGCGCCATTGGAAACGGACGAGGCGATGACCACCGTGTTGTCCGGCTTGAAGGTGTTGCGGAACGTGCCGTCGCTATTGGGGTCGCCGAACTGCTCGTTCAGTGCGAAGAACGCGAAGCGGATTGCGTTGAGCGTATCGCGGCCCCAATCCTTTTCCGGATTCTGCTGCGAGTGCGCATGCTTGACGGCTTGGCGATTAGGAAACGTGGCGTTGAACGTCGCGAGGTCCGCGGCGCTTAAGCTCGCCGTGAAATTCGAGTCCTTACCGGCAGTGGTCGCCGAGGCGCGGACGCCGGTCTGCAGGTTGACGGTGTTCGGCGTCAGGTCGTGGAAGCCGGTACCGCCGCCCTTGTCGGTGTACGCAACCGCGCAACCACGCTTCAAGCCCCATTCGCCGGCGCTGCCGATTGCGCCGTAGACGCCGCGCGACCCGGAGGAGGCGGCCGTGACGATGCACGCCTTGTCGCGGTTGAACGATGCGGGAATCTGCACCAGCATTGTCACATTCTGTCTGCCGCTGCCGTCGTCGGCGTAGGCGATATATTCAGTCCCGGCAATCTTGCCGTCGCCCAATGTCGCATTGCCGCTGGCGTCGATGTTGGGGCCGAAGAGTCTGCCGTAGCCGCCGTTGGGGGCAACGGGAACAATCGCCCGATAGTTGTTGAAGATCGCGAGTTTGCGCAGCTCGGCCGCCGTGGGTGCGGTCGGATTGGCGACGGCCGGCGGTGTCGCACCGCCCAACCCCGTCGTGCCTAAGCCGGCGGTCAAAAGGTCATCGGTGGTGCCGTTGTAAGTCGTTTTGGAGACCGTCCCGACGAACGATGGTTTGAGATTGACGTCGGGCGAACCGCCACCGCCGCAGCCGGCGGTAAGCGCCGCCCCACAGAGAGTGAGGGCGAGCGTGCGTAGCGAAATGGGGTATGCCATGGATTCTCCCTGGGTTAGGCGACGCGTGGTGCGCGGGGCGCGGGTGCAGGCGGCGGCAATTGTAGCGCGCGTTTCGCCCGAAAAGTAATCGGTGTGCGACGTTTGGCAGTGGCGGCGCCTTCGCCTATCATGCGTACACTTCGCAACGTCGGCGCGGCGCGCGCCGTCAATAATTCACGTAAACATGCATTTATCCTTCGGAGGAAACATGAACCAGGCAATCGTATGGGTCGCAGCCGGAGTGCTCGTAGCGGGATGCACGGCGATGTCACCGGCGCCGGCGGGACCCGCGGCGGCGACTAGCCTCGCACCAACGCAGGGGAATACGGCGAAGGGGACGGTCAGCTTTGCCGCCAAGGGCAACAAAATCGTCGTCGTTGCGAAAGTATCCGGCTTGAAGCCGGGGTCGCATGGCTTTCACATCCACGAAAAAGGCGATTGCAGCGCACCGGATGCGATGAGCGCCGGCGGCCACTTCAACCCAACCGGCAAGCCGCACGCGCATCCGTCGACGACGGAACGCCACGCGGGCGATATGCCCATGCTGGTTGCCGACGCATCGGGCAACGCGAGCCTCACGACGGAACTGGACGTCATCACCATCGGCGGGGGTGCGACCGATATCGTGGGCAAGAGTGTCATCGTGCATACCGATCCGGACGACTTCAAAACGCAGCCGACCGGAAATGCCGGCGCTCGCGTGGCGTGCGGAGTCATTCAGCGTAGCTGAAGACCGCCGCGAAAACGGGTTTCATCGATCGCATGCGTTCATTCGCAAGGTCCGCGGGAGTGGCGTCGGTCCTTGTTTTTCTCGCCGGATGCGCCGCGGTGAAGCAGGGAGGGAACGCCGACCTGGAAAGCGTGCCCGGCCTCGAAGCGCGATTGCGGGGCGTCGGCTCGGCCGCGTCCGGCATGGTCAAGGTCGTCGACCGTGGCGACGGGGTCACGTTGACCTTGAATCTGACGAATTTGTTGCCGGGCAGGTACCGCCTCGCGTTTCACGATAAGGCGACGTGCAGCTCCCCCAACCTCTTTTCCGCCGGGCCGGCATGGGCGCCACCGAGCGCGCAAAAATCAGCAAACGAGCTCATTCCGGGTTTCGCCGCTGGCAGCGACGGCGACGTCGTGTTCACGACCCACCTTCGCGGTGTGCGCGCGGACGGGAACGACGATTTGCGCGGGCGGACGGTCGTACTCCACGCGGGCGATACCATCGACGCCGCGGTGCCCGATCAACGCAACAATCGCGTTGCGTGCGGCGTGTTCGATTCGAT
>JBPCLS010000325.1:0-6294 GCA_051003055.1 Casimicrobiaceae bacterium | reverse complement strand
ACGTCTGCAACAAGATCGGCACCTACGGCAAGGCGCTGGCAGCCCGCGACAACAATGTTCCCTTTTACGTGGCGCTTCCCTCGCCGACACTCGATTGGCGCATGGCGAGTGGCGACGCCATTCCCATCGAAGCGCGCGACACCGACGAGGTGCTCACGGTTGCCGGGCGCGATGATTACGGCCAGACCGTACAGGTCGCCATCGCTCCGCACGGCACTCGCGCGGTCAACTACGCGTTCGACGTGACGCCCGCGCGGCTGGTGACGGGGCTGGTTACGGAGCGCGGCGTGACGCGGGCGTCGAGGGAATGGCTGGCCGCAATGTTTCCGGAGCGCGCGGCATGACCGTACCTGCGGATGTGCGCGTCATTGACGATCTGCCACTGCGCGAGGAGATCATTGCCGTAGCGCTCGCGATGAACGTGGCCGGTATCAATCGCGGGAAGTCAGGCAACGTCAGCGCCCGCGTTCGTCGTGCCGGCCTCGACGGCTTTCTGGTTACGCCGAGCGGCCTTCCTTATGCCGAAACCTCGCCGCAGGACATCGTCGAAGCCACGCTCGACGGCGATTTTCGCGGGACGCGCACGCCGTCGTCCGAATGGCGGTTTCACCGCGATGTTTACCAGGCGCGTCCGGACGTCGATGCGATCGTCCACACGCATGCGCCATTCGCGACGACGCTGGCTTGCCTGCATCGCGGCATTCCGTCGTTCCACTACATGGTTGCCGTTGCAGGTGGAGCCGACATTCGCTGCGCACCCTACGCGACCTTTGGTACGCAGGCACTATCGGATCATGCGGTGGCGGCGCTGCAGGATCGCCTTGCGTGCTTGCTGGCCAATCACGGCATGATTGCCATCGGCCGCTCGCTCGAGCGCGCCCTCGCGTTGGCTGTCGAGGTAGAAACGCTGGCGGAAGTGTATTGGCGCGCGCTGCAGATCGGCGAGCCGGTGCTGCTGGCGGCCGATGAGATGGACCGCGTGCTCGCGAAATTCGCGACGTATGGTCAACCGGAACCGGGAGGCCTCTGTTACATTGCATCGGCATGAACGCACGGACTCGCCAGCGTCGGCTTTCGACGCGTGACATGCAGGCGATCCTCGATGTCACCAGCGCACTTGCCGCCCCTTTCGATCTCCGGACCATGCTTGACGAAGTGGTCACTGCCGCAAAGCAGGTTCTCCGTGCCGATCGCGGCTCGGTCTGGCTCCACGACCCCGCAGCCGACGAATTGGTGCTGGAAGTCGCGACCGGCATCCTGCCCGTGCGCGTGCGATCGGGCGTCGGGCTGGTCGGGGCCTGCGCGCGCACGCGGCAGACAATCAATGTGCCGGATTGCTACGCGGACCCGCGTTTCGATCCGGGCGTGGACAAAGCTTCCAGTTACCACACGCGCAGCATGCTGACGCTGCCGCTGGTCGACCACAAGGACGTCCTGGTCGGCGTGATGCAGGTCCTGAACAAGGCGGGCGGCGTCTTCGACGCGGACGACGAGGCGCTTGCAACGGCACTGGCGGCGCAATGCGCGGTCGCGCTCCAGCGGGTGCGCATGACCGAGTCGCTGATCGAAGGCGAGAAGATGCTGCAGGCGCTCGAGGTGGCCCGCGAGGTCCAGATGAGCACGCTGCCGGCGACCATGCCTGCGCTCTCCGGCTACGACGTGTGCGGCATGTTCCGGCCCGCCGAGCTTACCGGGGGCGACACCTTTGACCTGGCGGTGCTCGACCAGGGGCTGCTGGTCGTTCTGGGCGATGCGACGGGCCACGGAATTGGTCCCGCGTTGTCGGTCACGCAGATGCACGCGATGCTTCGGATCGCCTTCCGGCTGCACACGGAGCTTGCGCTGCGCGCCAAAGGCATTCTGATGATGCGCGAGAACGGCTTCCACATTCCCGCCGACGAAGCGACCCGAGCCAGGTTCGCCGAATTGCACTACCTGGAGCGGAGCATCGGGAAGACCGGGCTCCTGGCGCTCAAGCCGATGCTGCAGGGAAGCAGCAAGGACCTGTGGCAGCTCCACATGCTGGAGGACGAATGAGGCAGCGATCCGCATGATTTGCGCGATTTTTTCGCTCGCCTCCGCGCCGAATCGACTTCGTACGGAACTGCACATCGCATCTACTCACGTCCCGACTACCGGCAGTCCGCTTGCCTTTGCTGCAACCGCCAGTGCCACGTCATGCGTGGCCATCGACAGAACCTTGCCCGCCCGCTCTTTCCACAGCAACGCCGTCGCAAGATGAATGGCGTCCAGCGTTCCCAGTGCCGTAGGAAGGGGCTGAGACGCACGCGACAGGATCGGGTAGGTAATCTCCACGACCTCCATCGATTCCATCAGTCTATATACAGCCTCCCTCCGCTCGGCGATGACCTCGTCGGCGTAGTTCTCGGTCAAACGCAACCGGTCCAAGATGCGTAGGCACTCAACCTCCGCCAGTGCCGAAGCGATGCCCTGCGAAACCCGATTCCACTCCCTCAGGGCGTCGCGCTGGCCCAAGATGACGCGCAGCAGGACCGACGAATCAAGATACGCAATCATCTGCAATCACCGATGGCCCTGGCGCTCTTCCATGAGAAGTCTTACGACATCGCCATGCACAGGGAGCGGCGGGGGCAGAGTCACCCGTTGCAGCTTCGGCGCCCCGGAAAGTGGCGTCCTTACTTTGAGAGGAAGATCGCCGTCCTGCCATGGAACAATCCGCGCGATCGGGGTGTTGCGATCCAGGATCGTCAGCGAACGTCCTGCGCGTACCTTGCGCAGATGCTCGCTCAAGCGGCTTTTCAAATCGGCGATGCGTACGTTAGACATAGTCACATTATAGCCATTTATGGTCATCATTACTATGCAGCGTGCCGACGCATCGTGCGCGGGTTCCTGGCGCGCACTTCGGGAGGCGAGGCGATGACCGAAGCTTCCATTGCGCGACGCGTGATACGCTGCCTCGGTGCCCCTTCGTGGGGTTGGATCTCCTATCCTTTGTGTGCTTTTTGTTTCCGTGCTCCTGGCGTTTGCGTGTGAAGAACAGGCGTTGACGCGGCTGGATCGCTGAGCCACGCGCTCTCAACGCGGGTGTCGCGCCGACCCAGCGGCGTTCCTGTTCGCTGCGTCTGTCTTGCGAATTTCCGAACTCCCAAATCACACACGATGACCGATCTACCCACCGGCACGGTGACCTTCCTGTTTACCGACATCGAGGGGAGCACGCGGCTGTGGGAAACGCAGAGCCAGGGGATGCGCGTGGCGCTCGCCCGACACGACGCGCTGCTGCGCCAAGCGGTCGAAGCCAATGGCGGGCGCATGTTCAAGAGCTCGGGCGACGCTTTTTGCGCGGCGTTCGCTACCGCGCCGGATGCCATTGCCGCGGCGCTGGCCGCGCAGCGGTCGTTGGCGATCGAGCCTTGGCCGGAAGCGGTTCGCTTGAGCGTTCGGATGGCGATGCATACCGGAGCCGCGGAGCTGCGCGATGCCAACTATTTCGGAGCGCCGCTCAATCGTGCGGCGCGGCTGTTGGCGGCAGGCCATGGCGGCCAGACGCTCGTCACCGAAGCCGCCAACGACTTGTGCCGGGATCACCTGCCGCCGCAGGCCGCGTTGAAACCGTTGGGCGAACACAGTCTCAAGGACCTGACGCGCCGGGAGCAAGTCTTCCAGTTGTGCCACCCTGATCTGCAGCAGTCATTCCCGCCGCTGAAGACGCTGCTGCGACCGGCCGATTCGAATACGCCGTCGATCGCCGTACTGCCGTTCGTCAACCTGAGTCGCGACGAGGAGAACGAATACTTCGCCGATGGTGTCGCCGAGGAGTTGATGAACATGCTCTCCAAGGTTCGGGACCTGCGCGTCGCGTCGCGCACTTCGGCGTTCTACTTTAAGGGCAAGGATGTGGATCTTGCGACCGTGGCGCAAAAGCTCAACGTGGCGGCCGTGCTGGAAGGTAGCGTGCGCAAGGCAAGCTCGTACTTGCCTTACTCCAATCGCGAAGCGGGAGAGCTGTAACGTCCACTCGCATCACTCACTACGCGGACCCGTCATGGTTGAGCCGACCTTCTTGGCGATGACAACGACACCCTCCATCAGACCTTCTGTTTCGACGTGGCGCAGCCTGACGACGCATCATCACGAAGAAGACGACGAATGAGAAAGCGATCCGCATGATCCGGCAGTCTCCGCTCCTGGCGGTGGCGGTCTTCGTCGCGGTGCTCGCGGCTGTACCGTTCGCCGCGCCGCCCTTCTGGGTGACGTTAGGCAACTACATCGGCCTGTACAGCATCGTGGCGCTCGGTCTGGTGCTGCTGACCGGAGTCGCCGGGCAGACGTCGTTCGGCCAGGCCGCGTTCGTCGGCCTGGGTGCGTACGTGACGGCGTATCTGACGACCAAGCACGGAACATCGCCGTGGGTCACGCTGGCGCTGGGCCTCGCGTTCACGGCCGCGGTCGCGCTGTTCCTGGGTTTCATCACATTGCGCATGAAGGGCCACTATCTGCCGCTCGCGACGATTGCCTGGGGCATCAGCCTTTATTACGTATTCGGCAACTTGCAGTTCTTGGGTGGCCATACCGGGATGACCGGTATCCCGGCGGTGCACGTGTTCGGTGTCGAGCTGCGCGATGAACGTCGCTATTTCCTGCTCATCTGGGGCATCACACTCGCTGCACTGTGGGCAACGTCCAACCTGCTCGACTCGCGGTCCGGTCGCGCGCTGCGGGCTCTGCGCGGCAGCCTCGCCATGGCCGAGGCGTTCGGCGTCGATGCGGCGCGACTCAAAATCATTGCGTTCGTCTATGCCGCGATGCTCGCTTGCGTCTCCGGCTGGCTGTACGCGCATCTGCAGCGGTTCGTGAATCCATCGCCGTTCGGCATCAATCAAGGCATTGAATACCTGTTCATGGCGGTGGTGGGCGGCGCCGGCAGCGTTTGGGGCGCGGTGCTCGGTGCGACCTTGATTACACTTGCCAAAGAGATGCTGCAGAGATTTCTGCCGGACTTGCTCGGGCGCACCGGCAACTTCGAGCTGGTGGTGTTCGGCCTGCTGATGGTGCTGTTGCTGCAATTCGCGCGGGAAGGGTTGTGGCCCTGGATCGAACGCACCATGCCGAAGCGCAAATCGCCGCCGGTTCCGGACGCCGAGCCGTTGCCCATTCGGACGCGGACGCCGCCGCCATCGGCGCTGCTCGAAATCCGGATCGCGCGCAAGCAATTCGGCGGCCTCGTCGCGGTGAACGATCTTTCATTCGCGCTAAACCAGGGAGAGATACTGGGATTGATCGGTCCCAACGGTGCCGGCAAGAGCACGATGTTCAATCTCATTTCCGGTGCATTGCCGCTGACGTCCGGTGATGTGTTTTTTCGCGGCGCCGCCATCGGCAGGCGCGCACCGTACCAGATCGCGCGGCTCGGATTGATCCGAACCTTTCAGCACGTCAAGCTGATTCCACAGATGAGCGTGCTGGACAACGTGGCGCTAGGCGCGTACCTGCGCGGCACGGCCGGGGTCATCCGCGCCGCGCTGCGCCTCGACCGCATGGACGAAGCGCGCACTCGCGCCGAAGCCGCCCGCGCCATCGCGCGCGTTGGCTTGGCCGACCACACGTTCGATGCGGCAGGCAGTTTGCCGCTCGGACAACAGCGCATCGTGGAGATCGCGCGTGCGCTCGCTGCCGATCCCGAGTTGCTGCTGCTCGACGAACCTGCAGCCGGTTTGCGCCACCTCGAAAAGCAGGAACTCGCGCGGCTCTTGCGCGCGCTGAAAGCCGAAGGCATGACCATTCTGCTGGTCGAACACGACATGGATTTCGTCATGGGTTTGACCGATCGGCTGGTGGTGATGGACTTCGGTGAAAAGCTGGCCGAAGGTCTCCCCAGCGATATTCAAAAGAATCCGGTCGTGATCGAAGCGTATCTGGGTGGAGTCGTATGAGGTCATCGGCGGCATCCGTTTAGCGATGGCAACGTCGCAGAGCCTCCTCGAAGTTCGCGATCTGTGCGTCGGGTACGGCAAAGTCGAGGCCGTCCATCACGTTTCGCTGGCCGTGGAAGCGGGCCAGATCGTGACCGTGATCGGCCCCAATGGCGCTGGCAAGACGACGTTGCTCGGTGCGGTCATGGGACTCCTTTCCTCGCGCGGCGAGATTCGCTATTTAGGGGCGCCGGCGGCGAGCATGAGCGTCGAGCAGCGCGTCGGCCGGGGACTTGTGCTGGTGCCCGAACGGCGGGAACTCTTCACGACGATGACCGTCGGCGAAAATCTGGAGCTCGGTGCCTTTGCCGCGCGGCGCCGGCACGGCAACGACACG
>JBPCLS010000324.1:0-4725 GCA_051003055.1 Casimicrobiaceae bacterium | reverse complement strand
TTCAGGAATGTGCGTTCCCGCATGCGGCACGTTGATGACGAGCGGACTCTCCCCGCGATGCAGTTCCCAGAGCGGCATCATCGCCTCCAACGAGTGACGCGGCCACCGCGAATGACCCCGATCGAGGGATTGCCGCCGATCCGATACGACAGCTCCGCCGGTTCTGCAATGTCCCACAGCGCGAGATCCGCGCGCTGGCCGGGAGCAAGCGCACCGCGATCGTTCAGGCCGAGGGCGCGCGCTGCATGCACGGTTGCTCCGGCAAGGGCCTCCGCGGGGGTCAAGCGAAACAGCGTGCAGGCCATGTTGAACATCAGCAACAACGACGTCGTCGGCGACGTGCCCGGATTGCAATCCGTCGAGATGGCCATCGGAACATGCTGCGCGCGAAACGCGGCGATGGGCGGCACGCGCGTATCGCGCAGCGCGAAAAACGCACCCGGCAGCAAGACGGCGACCGTACCGGCTCTGCCCATCGCCGCGACACCTTCTTCGTTCGCGTGTTCCACATGGTCGGCCGACAGCGCACCCGCGCCGGCCGCGAGCGCGGCGCCACCCGAATCGGACAACTGGTCGGCGTGCAGCTTGACTGGTAACCCATGCGCGCGCGCAGCATCAAACACTCGTTGCGTCTGTGCTGCGGTGAAACCGATCGTTTCACAAAACGCATCGACAGCGTCGGCTACGCCCAGCGCGGCAGCGGCCGGGATAATGTCGCGGCAAACGTAATCGATGTAGGCGTCCGCGCGCCCCTCGTGCTCCGTGGGCAACGCGTGGGCGGCGAGCAAGGTCGTCCGGACGTCGAGACCGACGTCCTCGCCCAGCCGGCGTGCGACGACGAGCTGCCTGATTTCCGTCGCTGTCTCGAGACCGTAGCCTGATTTGATCTCGATGGTCGTGACGCCTTCTGCCGCCAGCGCGGCAACGCGCGACCGGCTCTGGCGGGCGAGTTCGTCTTCGCTGGCGGCGCGCGTCGCCCGCACGGTCGCGTTGATGCCGCCGCCTGCTTGCGCGATTTCGGCGTACGTCGCACCGTGCAGCCGTTGCTCGAATTCATTGGCGCGGCTACCGGCGTAAACGGCGTGCGTGTGGCAATCGACCAGACCCGGCGTCACCCACGCGCCGTGGCAATCACGAGTTTCGCGGGCGGAGACGTCGCGCGGGCGATTCGCAGCGGTGCCGACCCAAGCGATCTGTCCCTCGCGAATACCCAGCGCGCCGTTGTGGATCGCGCCATAGCGCTCGCCGGTGTTGTTCAACGTCGCCAGATGCGCATTGGTCAACAGGAGGTCGAAAGCGGCGGGCAGCATGCGGGTCAATCCGCGAGTTCGCGCAGCGCGGCGCTCGTCAACAGAAAGGTGAAAGCGGCGGATTGCATGCGGGTCAGCCCGAGAGTTCGCGCAGCGCGACGCGATACCGCGCAAAAACTTCGTCCTCACGCGGATGCCGGCCGTCGCGCACGATCCATCGGCCATTAACCATGACATCGCGCACAGGTCTCGTGCACGGCCCGAAAACCGCCGCGTCGAGCATATCTTCCGGCGCTTGTTCCGCGAGTGCCGCATCATCGTTGTTCAGCACGAGCAGATCCGCGCGACTACCCGCGGTGATGGCGCCGGTCTGGCGCCCCAGCGCCTGCGCGCCTCCCGACGCCGCCGCCGCCCACGATGACGTGCCCAAGAAAATTGCCGCATTGCGGGCGAGCACGTTGCGCTTGCGCTCCCACAGTCGCTGCGACCATTCGAGCTGGCGCAGTTCGGCAAACGGATCGACAATCGTGTTGGAATCACTGCCGATGCCAAAGCGGCCACCGGCCGCAACATACGCCGATCCGGGAAAGGTGCCGTCGCCCAAATCGGCTTCCGTCGTGGGCGCGAGACCCGCGACCGCGCGACTCGCGGCCAGATCCGCGACCTCGCGGTCGGTCATATGCGTCGCATGCACGAGGCACCAGCGTGCGTCCACACCCGCTCGTCGCAACAGCCATTCGATCGGCCGCATGCCGCTCCAGTCCATGCAAGCGTCGACTTCCGCGGTTTGCTCTGCCGCGTGAATATGAATCGGCCCATCGGGGGCAGCGTGCGGCATGAGCGCCATGAGTTCTTCGGCCGTCACCGCGCGCAAACTATGGGGAGCCAGGCCCAGCACATAGCCGTGGTGATTCCGGGCCTCGCGCAATCGGTCATGGAGCTGCGCATAGGTGTCGAGTGTGTGTGCGAACCGGCGCTGACCTGCGGTCGTCGGCATTCCGCCGAATCCCGCGTGCGCATAAAACACGGGCAGCAAGGTCAGCGCGAGCCCAGCGATTTTCGCGGCTCCTACGATGCGCCACGCGAGTTCCGCCGGATCGGCATAGGCAACGCCGTTGACGTCGTGGTGAACGTAGTGGAACTCGGCCACCGCGGCGTAACCGGCTTTCGCCATTTCGACATACGCCTGCGCGGCGATCGCTTCGAACGCATCGGCGTCGACTCTATCGAGGAAGCGGTACATCGCTTGCCGCCATGTCCAGAAACTGTCGTCGTGCGCGGGCGCCCCGCGATCGCTGCGACCGCCACCGGTGCGCCCGGCAAGTGCGCGCTGAAACGAGTGCGAGTGCAGATTCGACATTGCGGGGACGACGACTTCGCCGAGTCGTTCCCGGTCGTCCGCTTCGGCATCGCGCGCAACGTGCGCAATGACGCCGTCATCGCCGATGTCGATCGCCACATTACGCGCCCAGCCATCTTCGAGCAGCGCGGCTTGCGCGAACAGCTTCATCGCCGGCAATGCGCGCGCGCACAGACTCGGCGAAAAAACTTGGTCATGCCGAATCGATGACGGCCACGACCACAACCGCGGTCGCGGAGCCTGGGCTCACCTGCATGCCCGAACCGGTCGCGGTCCGGTCGAACTCGACGAGCAATGCATGTTCTTCCGCCAACGCGATCGGTGGATGGCCCGCAATCAGGCATTCGCACACCCCACGCGCCGCGTAGCACACGTAGACCCCAGCAGGCCCCATGGCTTCGGCTCTTTCGCGCACCACGATAACCTCACCGCGATGCACATCGCGCCTTACCATCAGATTGAAGTCGCGGACTGGACCACCGACGAGCGCGCACATAACCGGCGAGTCCCCCGCAAACGTGACCGGTTCGAACGGAGCGTGCAGTTCCAGCGGCGCACCGGCGCCGGTAAGCCACATGCCGTCGCCCGCGAGCAGGACCAGCGTACGCGCAACACCTGGAAAGGCGGAAAACGCACCATCCCGCTCGACGTCGGCCACGCTCACTCGCCAGGCGAAGTCTGCGAGCCCCGCGTCGGGCGGGCCAACGGCAATCTCGGTGGTGCGGCCACAACCGTTCTTCCACGGCGTGCGCCGGTAGTCGGCAGGTGTAAGGACACGATGAATGGCCATGAATCAAATTGCGTCGGCCGCGCAAGAAAGCTGCGCAGCTAGATAATCGGCAAGCAAGTGGCCGGAGCCTCGTTCAGCTCGCATTCAACGAGCGTCAAGACCAGTCGGAATTTTTCGCGATGCGCTTTCCATGTCCCAAGCCTGCGCGGCGATCCGCCAGCACCCATCGTCGCGCACCAATAGGAAACCGCTGACATCGCGTGTGACGGTCTTGCCGTTCTCGAGCATCTCGCACCCCGACATGGCGATAGCCACGTTGCCGAACACGCTGACGACGCAGCCGAGCGGCGTCTCTTCGAACGAGGCGAGCGTGCCATCCGCACGCAGCCGGTTCATCCGATCCACGAACTGTTGCACCATCTGCGGCTGCACGGGCCTAGCTGCAGGAAAGAGCATGGCCCCCGGGAAAAACCCGTTTGTGAACGTCGCCCAGTCGGCTTGCTTGCGCGGCGTCCACGCGACGCTGCGAAACTGCGCACTCACAAGCTCTTTAATGGCGCGAGATCGGCGGCATCAGCTTCCACGACGCAGGTCCGTTGCAAAGACGTTATCGAAGCGAATCATCTCAAGGTTTTCAGTCTTATTCGAGCTCGGCACGATTTGGCCGATTCGATACATGCGTGCACCCATAGTCGTCATTCCAGTCCGAGAACTTGTTCGTGAAATCGGGGCTATCGGCCCGATTGTAGAGGCATCGTCTGGGGACCGACAAGGTGTCTCCTCAGTGTCACCTCAGTGTCGTCCTCGCGCAGCGATGCGATCGACACAAACATGCGGGTAGACTGCAGCATTCTTTCGGAGGTCCATCGTATGCGTCCGTTGTTTCGGGCTTTCATATTGTCGCTGTTCGCCGTTGCCGCGCAGCCGTTCGGTATCGCGGCCGCCCAGACCTATCCCAGCAAGCCGATCCGTCTCATTGTGCCGTTTCCACCCGGTGGTCCCGCCGACACGCTTGCGCGGCTGGTTGGCGACAAGTTGAGCGCAAGTCTTAAGACCCAGGTCGTCGTGGAGAACCGCGCTGGCGCGGGCGGGAATATCGGCATGGAGTTGGGCGCAAAAGCACCGCCGGACGGATACACGCTGATCCTTGCGCCGGCTGGAAATCTGACGGTCAACCCGAGCCTGTATCGCAACGTCCCCTATGATGTGGCGCGCGACTTCGTACCCGTGACGGCGCTCGCCGCCGTGCCGAACGTACTGGTCGTGCATCCTTCGGTACCGGTCAAATCCGTCGGCGAGCTCATCGCCTATGCGAAGACCCGTCCCGGCCAGCTCAACTTTTCATCGCCCGGCCCCGGCAGCGGCGCACACCTCGCCGGCGAGCT
>JBPCLS010000323.1:0-9070 GCA_051003055.1 Casimicrobiaceae bacterium | reverse complement strand
GCAGCGCCGGGCGATTCGCCAGCGCGATGTCGCGCCACATTTCCGGAGACCCGCCGGCAATCCGCGTGAAGTCGCGAAAGCCACTGCCCGCGCGGTCGAACAGCGCTGCGGCTTGCGGCCGGGACGCGAGTTCCGCCACGTAGGCGAAGGCAAGCAGATGCGGTAAATGGGAGACGGCGGCGAAAATGCGGTCGTGCTCCACAGGATCCAATGTCACGACGTGCGCACCGCACGCCTGCCACATCGCCGCGATACGCGCTTGGCAGCGTGCGTTAGTCTCCGGCAGCGGCGTGAGAATGACGGTGCGCTCATCAAACAGCGACGGCGTCGCAGCGCCGACGCCGGAAAGTGAGGCGCCGGCGATCGGGTGGCCGGGAACGAAGCGGGCAAAGTCATCGCCTAGCGCCGATCGAGCTGCACCGATGACGTCCTGCTTCGTGCTGCCTGCGTCAGTCACGATGGTCGCGTGGCCGAGCGCTCCGCGCAGAGCGTTGAGGAGCGCGCCGTACTGCGCCACCGGTGTTGCGAGCAGTACGAGGTCGGCATCGCGCACCTGTTCCGTCCAGTTCTCGTCGATCGTTATGCCACGGTCGATGACACCGAGTCGCAGCGCTTCGTCCAGATTCGCGTGACCGCGGCCGATGCCGACAATCGTCGTCACCGCACAAGCGCGCTTGAGCGCGAGCGCGCACGAGCCGCCAATTAACCCAACGCCGACGACGACGAGCTTGCCGATGGGCAACGCGCCGGGCGCGGAGCGGTGAATCACGCTAAGTCGGGTCGCGCCACAGCGGCAAGCGCCGCTTGGAGCGCATGCAGAAAACGCGCGTTCTCGCCGGGCAATCCGACCGAGATGCGCAACCAATCGGGCAATCCGTAATTCGCCACCGGCCGCACGATGACCCCCTGCGCGAGCAGCGACCGATAGACGCGGCCGGCATCCGCCACTTTCGCCATGACGAAATTGGCACGTGACGGAAGGTACGCGACGCCGAGATCGGCGAGTCCTTGATAGAGCTGCATTAAACCCGCGTCGTTCAAGGCGCGGCTTTGTTTGACGTATTCGGTATCGGCGAGAGCAGCGATCGCCGCGACCTGCGCGAGCGCGTTGACGTTGAACGGCTGCCGCACGCGGTTCAGCATGTCGGCTGCGTCGCGATTCATGACGCCATAACCGATGCGCAGCGCGGCCAGGCCATAGGCTTTCGAAAAGGTGCGGGTCACTAGGAGATTCGGGTAGCGCGCAACCCACGCCACCGACGGCGCGCGCTCGGCGGGATCCAGATATTCGTGGTACGCCTCATCGAGCACGACCAGCACCTGCGGCGGCACGGCGGCGATGAATGCTTCGAGCGGTAGAGCCGGGATCCACGATCCGGTCGGGTTGTTGGGATTCGCGATGAATACGATTCGCGTTTCCTGGGTGATCGCTGCGCGTATTGCAGCCAGGTCGTGCCCGTAATCGCGGGCTGGGACTTCGATGCCTGTGGCACCGCGCGCCTGGGTTGCCAACGGATAGACGGCGAATGCATGCTGGGCGTACACCGCCGCATCGCCGGGACGCAAAAAGGCTTGCGTCGCGAGCTCGAGGACATCGTTCGAGCCGTTGCCCAAGACGATCTGCGCCGGGTCTACCCTTAGACTTTTCGAAAGCGCGGCCTTGAGCGCGAAGCCGTTGCCGTCGGGGTAGCGTGTAATCTCCGTTGCCGCCGCCGCAATCGCCGCCAACGCCTTCCCGCTCGGTCCGCGCGGGTTTTCGTTCGATGCAAGCTTGACGATTGTCTTGGGATCGAGATGGAGCTCGCGCGCGACATCGTCGATCGGCTTGCCCGGAACGTACGGCGAGATGCGACGCACGTAGTCCGGAGCAGTGGGGGTCAGCGCTACCATCCCGGGCCGCCTTTAAGCCGACGCCACTGGGTAGCTGCCCAGGAGCTTCAGGAACGGCGCCTTGATCGAAAGTTCGGCGAGCGCCGCCGCCACGGCTCGATCGTCACGATGACCCAGAACGTCGACGAAGAACAAGTATTCCCACAATCCGGTGCGAGCTGGGCGCGACTCGAAGCGCGACATCGAAACGCCGTGGCGGGCGAGCGGCTCCAGGAGCTCGTACACGGCACCCGGCCGATTCGGACACGACATCACAAGCGAGGTCTCATCGTGCCCCGACGCCGGCACCGATTGCCTTCCCAGTACCCAGAAGCGCGTTGTGTTATTGGGCTCGTCCTCGATATGCGGCGCGAGCACGGCCAGCCCGTAGATCGCCCCGGCATTTTCGCCGGCGATGGCCGCGGCATCGGGCTCGGCCGCTGCCAAGCGCGCAGCCTCCGCGTTACTGGAGACGGCCACGCGCGGCACTGCAGGTAGATGTTGCGCGAGCCACCGCACGCATTGCCCGAGCGATTGCGCGTGCGAATAGATTTTTCGGATGTCCGCGAGGCTGCCGGCGGTCGATAGCAAATGTTGCTCGATACGCAATTTGACTTCGCCGCAGACCGAAGCGCCCGTCGTGCACATCAAGTCAAGGGTGCGCCCGACTACCCCTTCGGTCGAATTCTCGACCGGAACCACGGCGTAATCGGTCTGGCCGCTTTCAACGGCACGGAACACGTCGTCGATCGTAGGCAGCGGCAGAGCATCGACAAACGCGCCGAATTGCTTGCCAACGGCGGCGTGACTGAACGTGCCGGCTGGGCCCAGATAACCAATGCGCAGCTTCTGTTCCAGCGCCAGACACGCGGACATGATCTGCCGGAACACCCCGGTCACGACGTCGTCGGCGAGCGGTCCGCCGTTATTGGCGGCGACCCTTTCCAACACCTGGGCTTCGCGTTCCGGCCGGTACGCGGGGCCCTCGCCCTTCACTTTGCCGATCGCCTGCGCGTGGCGGGCGCGATCGTTCAAACGAATCAAGATTTCGCGGTCGAGTGCATCGATCGCCGCACGATGCCGCGCGAGCTGCTCCGGCTCACCGCTGGGTTCGTCGTTGGTCATGCCGATATTCAAGGCAACTTGAAAACAAGAGCTACTCGATGCCGTTGTCGTCGTCGGGCTCGACCACGCGTTCGAGGCCAGCGAGTTTCTCGCCAACGCCGAGATTGATCAACGTGACGCCCTGCGTCGAGCGACTCATCTCGCGGATGGATTTCACCTTGGTGCGGATCAAGACTCCACCGGTGGAAATCAGCATCACCTCGTCATCCGGACGTACCAGCGCGGCCGCCACGACCTGACCGTTGCGCCCGGTTTGCTGAATCGCGATCATGCCCTTGGTGCCGCGGCCATGCCGCGTGTACTCGACACTCGGCGTTCGTTTGCCGTAGCCGTTTTCGGTGGCCGTCAGCACCGACTGGTCTTCGTCTTCGGCGACCAGCATCGAGATCACGCGCTGCTTTTTTTCAAGCATCATGCCACGCACGCCATGCGCCAGGCGACCCATCGGCCGCACATCGTTCTCATTGAAGCGAACCGCCTTGCCACCCGAACTGAACAGCATCACGTCGTGCATGCCGTCGGTCAGCGCAACGCCGATCAACGAATCCCCGTCGGTCAAGTCTACGGCGATGATGCCCGATGGTCGCGGCCGCGACAGATCGGACAGCGGCGTTTTTTTCACCGTGCCCATCGCCGTAGCCATGAACACGAACTGGTTATCGGTGAATTCACGAACCGGCAGGATCGCGGTGATCTTTTCATGGTCGATCAGCGGCACGAGGTTGACGATCGGCTTGCCGCGCGACGACCGCGATCCCTGCGGTACGTTGTAGACCTTGAGCCAGTACACCCGGCCGCGATTACTAAAGCACAAGATGAAATCGTGCGTGTTGGCGATGAACATGCAGTCGACGAAATCGTCTTCCTTGGTCCCGGTCGCCTGCTTGCCGCGCCCGCCGCGCCGCTGCGCGCGATACTCGCCGACCGGCTGCGCCTTCATGTAACCGCTGTGCGACAAGGTCACCACCATTTCTTCCGGCGCGATCAAGTCTTCCAGTGAAAGATCGACTCCTTGCGCGACGATTTCCGACCGGCGGGCGTCGCCGAACTGATCGCGGATCGACGCAAGCTCATCGCCGATGATCTTAGTGACCCGCGCCGGCTTGCCGAGGATATCGATCAGGTCGACGATCAATGCCATTACTTCTCGATATTCGCCGGTCAACTTGTCCTGCTCGAGTCCGGTCAAACGCTGCAGCCGCAATTCGAGTATCGCCTGCGCCTGGGCGTCCGACAGCTGGTAGCCCTGTACGCGCTCCTGCCAACCAAATTCGAGCGGGAGCCCGTCGGGCCGCGCGGCGTCTGCCGCGGCTCTACGCAGCATGTCCTCCACTACGGCTGAGCGCCACGTTTTCTCCATCAACGCGGCTTTGGCCTCGGGGGGGGTCGGCGACGACTTGATGAGCGCGATGATTTCGTCGACGTTCGACAGCGCGACAGCAAGCCCTTCCAGGATGTGTCCCCGCTCGCGTGCGCGACGCAGTTCGAACCGCGTACGGCGAACGACGACTTCCCGCCGGTGGATGAGGAAAAACTCGAGAAACTGCTTGAGGTTGAGCAGGCGCGGCTGGCCGTCGACCAGCGCCACCATGTTCATGCCGAAGCTGTCCTGCAACTGCGTCAGCTTGTAGAGATTGTTGAGGATGATCTCGGCGATTTCCCCGCGCTTGAGTTCGATGACGACGCGCATGCCGGATTTGTCGGACTCGTCGCGCAAGTCGGAGATGCCCTCGAGCTTCTTTTCGCGAACCAGTTCGCCGATGCGAATCAGCAGGTTCGCCTTGTTGACCTGGTACGGGATCTCATCGACGATAATTGCCTGGCGGCTTCCCTTATCGAGGTCTTCGATGTGCGTGCGGGCGCGAATGACAACCCGGCCGCGACCGGTGCGGTAGCCCTCGCGCACTCCCTCGAGACCGTAGATGATTCCGGCGGTCGGGAAATCGGGCGCACGCACGTGCTCCATCAGATCGTCAATGGAAAGCTCAGGGTTCCCCAGCAGCGCCAGGCACGCGGAAATCGTCTCGGTGAGATTGTGCGGCGGAATATTGGTCGCCATCCCGACGGCGATGCCCGACGAGCCGTTGACCAGAAGGTTGGGCAGTCGCGCCGGCAGTACCGCAGGCTCCAATTCCTTGCCGTCGTAATTCGGCACAAAATCGACGGTCTCGCGATCGATATCCGCCAGCATCTCGCCCGTGATCCGCTGCAGCCGGCATTCGGTATAGCGATACGCCGCCGGCGCGTCGCCGTCGACCGAACCAAAGTTTCCCTGGCCATCGATCAACGGGTAGCGCAGCGAGAATTTCTGCACCATCCGCACCAGCGCCTCGTAGGTCGCGGTGTCGCCGTGCGGGTGGTATTTGCCGAGAACATCGCCCACCACCCGGGCACACTTCACGTACGGACGGTTGGCGGCAATGTTGGCTTCGTGCATCGCGAACAACACGCGGCGATGCACCGGTTTCAGTCCGTCCCGTACGTCCGGTAGCGCGCGGCCGACGATCACGCTCATGGCGTAATCGAGGTAAGAATGGCGCATTTCGGCCTCGAGGCTTACCGGCAGGGTCTCTTTGGCGAATTGCTCCATGGGCGGGGGACGGGTCAGTCGGAGTTGGAAAACAGAGGTTTTTTAGACAAGATTGCTTGTCTCGCCGGGAAGGGCGCGGCCGATCGGGCGGCTGTTGGGGCACACCTTTTGGACTGGCCGGAAACCACCCGGCAGATCGCGCCGATCGCGCCGGATCATGTCGGAGGCCATTGAAATCATGTAATTTTAGCACGGCGTTGTATTGCCGCGACAGTTGCATGCCCGACGCATAGCCGCCGGGCGTTTTCTTTGCGAACGCTAAAACCCCTGTGCTATATTCATTCGGAGACAAAACCTTTGACGCGGCAGCCTTTTGATGGAACGACGGCTGTCGCGCAAAATCGCAAGTTCGAACAAAACTCGTTCAAAACCAAAGCCAAAAGGGGTAAAACAATGACTCGACGCTTCGTGTACGGGGTGCTGGCTGGCGCGATGACGGTTGCGGTTGCCGGCAGCGTCGGCGCGCAACCTGCAGCGCCTGCGACAACAGGTTACGTCGCCGGTACCGCCCCTGCTGCCCCCGGCTACTTGCTGAACGCGTACCCCACACCGACTGACGGCATCGTCAAGAGCGCTACGTACAACGGCGCCAAGGGACTCGCCGGCAACTTGTGCTGGCGCACCGGTTTTTGGGCACCGTCGATGGCGACAGCGCAGTGCGACCCCGATCTCGTACCGAAGCCCAAGCCTCCTGCTCCCCCGCCGCCTGCGCCTGCCCCAACGCCTCCTCCCACTCCGGCGCCGGCACCGGCCCCGCCGCCCCCAACGCCGAAGCCAGCGCCTGCGCCTACGGTTCAGAAGGTCACCTTGGCGACCAAGGCGTTGTTCGACTTCGACAAGGCGGTCTTGCGCCCGCAAGGCAGGGCGGCGATCGATACCGAAATCATCGCCCGTCTGCCGCAAGTCCAGAAACTCGAATTGGTCCTGGTTACCGGCCACACCGACCGCATCGGCACGCAGCAATACAACCAGCGGCTCTCCGAACGGCGCGCCAACGCAGTTCGTGACTACCTGGTCAGCAAGGGTGTGCCGCGCGACAAGATCGAAACGCTGGGAATGGGCGAGACGCAACCGGTTCCAGGTGTGGTTTGCACCCAGAAATCGCTGCGTGAATTGATTGTCTGCCTGCAGCCCCATCGGCGCGTGGAAATCGAAGTCAAGGGCGACGCAGTCAAGAGGTAAGCTCGTGATGTCCGACTAAACTAGAACGGCAGCGTCATCGCCAAAAAGCCCCGCCATCGTGCGGGGCTTTTTTTGGGTGGTTGCCAATAAGGTGTGCAAGCTGCTGGCGCGCTACTGTGTAGCGGCGGCTGCGGTGCGGGTGGTCTACGAGGCTGGGCTGACCGGGTTATGGCTTGCAGCGCGCGTGCGGCGCGATTGCGATTATCCCGTGCCAGGTGATTGCGCCGTCGTTCATTCCCAACCGGTCGCGCGATCGCGTCAAGACCGACCGCCGAGATGGATTGCGCCTGGCCGAGCTCGCCCATGCCAGAGAGTTGCGCGCGGGATGGATGCCAGATCCGGCCCCGACGAAGCGATTCGCGAGCTCGCCGGTTGCCCCGAGGAGGCGCCCGCGCGCCTAGCCCAATTGCAGGCGGCGGATCAATACGTCGATTACGTCTTCGCCGTCGGGTGACTTGAGGCGATGTTGACGCAGCGTGCGCACGAGATCGTGTTTTGGGAGCGCGGCGTAATCTGCACGAATGAGGACGCCGGCGATTGCCCTCTGCACATGCACCGACCTCGCGCGCGGGAACAAACGCGTCAGCTCCTGCAAACTTTCGCCATCGGTAAGACGAAGCCGTGCGAGCGTATCGAGGGCGCGGACCTGCGCATCAGAACCACTCATGTGTGCGATCTCCGCCGCGATGGCGCGGAGCTCATGCACATCCGAGATGGGGCGGTGACTGAAATAAAGCTGAGCGATTTCGACATCGTCATCGCGTGAGCTGGTGAGCGCTCGCAGGACCCGCGCGCGACCGTCTGCACTGCCGAGACAGGCCAGGATCGCAGCATGCGTGACTTTGCTCGCTTGAGCCGGAGGCACTTGCAACCGATAGAGCTCTCGACCCAATTCACGTTCCCTGTCAAGGGCGCACGCGAGGTCCACTTCGATCGAGCTCACCGCATCCGCGGCCAGCTGGCGGTTCAGCATTGCGACCAGCTCCGAGCGATGCTCGCTTGGCGAAAGCCATCCGAGACGGTTCGCCACATCGAGCATGCGGACGCGGACGGTGCGCTCGTCGGCATCGCGCGCAAACTCGAGGAAACGGCCACGAGCGGCCTGATCGCGCGCAATCTCTTCGAGCACACGAGACTCCGAGCCTGTCTGCCGACCCGCGTCGGTGAGCGAAAAAGCAACCTTCTCGATGTGATCGAGGAACATGCGGACTTCAGCCATTTCCCGATCCAGTAACCGATGCAGGAACTTGAGCTTCTGCGCGGGTGATGAACGATCATCGGAGAATTCGCACACGTCCTGCCGATACGAAGCCTGCGCGTCCACTGCGCCCACACCCGCGGTGACCGTCATGGAAACAGGAGCGAAGAGGCTGAGCAGCTTTGCGCTTGCCCGGCCACTGCCAATTTCCGCCCTGGCGCCCGATCGAAAGTACCTGTCGAGGATGGACGCCGCCGTAGGTCCAAGTGGCGCCTTGCTGGAAAAACCGTAGATCACCGGCACGTCCTTGAAGATCTGCCGCATGCGCTCGCGATTGCTGTCACCGTGGCGGTCGTTCAGCAAACGCGAGAGTCGCTCGGCGTCCGCAGGCGAGTGCCCTGACCGCACCAGGCTGCGCGCGATTTCCGCGGACGTGCTGCGCAACGGTTCTGCATTCAGCGTGTTGCAGCCAAAAAGGTGGACCTCCTGGAGGTGCGAAAACAATCCCGGACAGGAGTCGCTGCAGGAGATCCGCTGCATTTCCTCCACGGGCAGAAACTCACGCGTATCCAGCTGATCTGAATAAAACTGAGTGCCATCATCGAAATGGCCGGAGATCAGCAGAACATCGCACCGCACTCCCTTGCGGCAGGCCGACTCCAGCCAATCGGGGCGGCCGTGCTCCACCAGTTCGACAAACTCGAATTCGTCTTCGGGGAGGTAACGGCGGAATATCTGCCTCTCATCAGATGAGTTAACGGTGATCGTGCACACCGTCTTGCTGGCGGCGTGGGCATAGGGTGTCCGCACCGAGACCAGCAACACCGCCAGCAGAAGGAATTTTGCAAAAGTCGACATGGCCAAAGGCGAGCGCAAAGCGCGCGCCAGTATCGCACGAGACTCAAGGACGCGCAGGCGCGCCCGGCCGCAATCCCGCTATGGGCTGAGGTGCCTGAAGGCGGCGGATGAGAACGTCAATTGCGTCTTCGCCAGCGGAAGATTTTAGGCGGTGTTGCCGCAGCGTTTGTACAAGCTCCGGCCGGACAATTGCCGCGGAATCGGAACGGAGCAGGATGCCCGCAATAGCCGTCTGGACGCCGACGGAG
>JBPCLS010000322.1:0-5090 GCA_051003055.1 Casimicrobiaceae bacterium | reverse complement strand
GCGACCGCTCGGCACATGGAATATCCCTATCCGGAAAGCGATGCGCGTCGGATCCAAATCTCAGCCTAACCGCACGCCGGTGCGCGCCCGTTAGCTCAAACGTTGTACGTCAGCTTCAGCGCGAGCGGGGGGCCGCTATCGAGAAATCTGTACGACGGGAGAGGGTCGCACTTTGACCTTTGTCCGCGAAGACCGCGTTCGGCTTGGTAGCGACCCCATTGATGTCAGCAGTGGAGTTTTTCGGCGCAGAGTGGGTTTCCCTTCAACCGAAAGGAGACCTCATGGAAACACCCCATGTTGCGCACCGCCAAGAGGCTTGGAACAAGGGCAAGCTCGTCGGACAGAAAGCACCGTTCAAGATCAAGGAAATCTGGGCCATCCGGGTCCGCGTGCGACTGGCCTACCAGAACCGCTCGCGTGCAAATAGCGCCGGCGGCTACCACACCGCCACGACGTGCGGCGACGCTCGCAAGCGCTCGTCTGCGGTGACGAGCTTGGCGCGGAGTGTCAGCGCGGTCGCGATGATGATGCGGTCGGCCGGATCGCCGGGCGTCTTGTCCTCGAGACTTCCGGCAAGCTGCGCGATTTCGGCGCTCACCGGTTCGAACCGCAACTCTGGCAGCGCGTAAAGATCGGCGAGCCATTGGTCGAGCGGCAATCCGAACTCCAGACGGCCTCGCCGGACGGCTGTTGCAATCTCGAGCATCGTGATCGCTGATACGATTGCCGGACCTTGGCGCAAGCTCTGATCGATCGCTCGCCTGGCGCGTGAGGAGAGACGACCCGAGCGCGACACCCACCAAATGAGCACGTGAGTGTCGAGAACGATCACCGATGCATGTCCCACTCGCCGGGATCGATCACCGGCTCGAGCGGGCGCTCATAGTGCCGCACGCTGCCTCGCAGCCGGGCACGCGCCGCGGCGATCGCGTCGGGCGACGGAACGGGGGGCGCAAGCTCCGCAACAACCTTTCCGCGCGAAGTGACCTTGATTCGCTCGCCGCGCTGGACCCTGGCGAGATAGTCTGGCAAGTTCTGCCTGAGCTTGGTGACGTTGACTTCTTTCATTGTGAGCCAGTATGTACAGAGCAAGAGTACATCTTGAAAGCAGTGCGGTCAATCACCGCTGCTCACTCTGCGCTCTGCTTGCATTGACACGACCGCGATTACTGGCGAGAATCATTCGTTCACCCCGCATCTGGCGCGAGTTGAGAAGGATTTGAAGCTCGGTGCGGGCCCGGAGTTTCGCGACCGCAAGGACGGACTGCCGGGACTCAAGTCCAAATACGGCATGGAGTTCAAGGAGGATCTGCAGATGGCGATCGGCCTGCGCTATCAGGCGCTCGTGAACAAGCAGATCGATGTCGTCAACGGCTATGCGACCGACGGCATGATCAGCGCGCTTAAGCTAACGCGGTTGCAAGACGACAAGAACCCGTGGCCGCCGTATTACATTGCTCCCGTCGTGCGTAAAGACGCCCTTGATGCCAATCCCAAAATGGCCGACGTCTTGAACAAGATCAGCGCTCTCATTGACGAAACAACGATGGCGGAGTTGAACTTCAAGGTCGACGGCGAGAAACAGGAGCCGCGGGACGTGGCGCGCGCGTTTCTCAAGACAAAAGGCATCGTCCGCTAGTGTCGCATCGTTAGTTCGATGAATGAACTTCGACCAACTCGGCACTAAAGTTCGCACGCACCGCTTCCCCCTCTGGATTACACGACGATCACACTGACGGGCCGTGACGTCACGCTGGCCGACGTCGTGCGCGTGGCCCGCGCCTACGCGCAAGTGATCTTGAGCGAAGCGGCGCGCGCGCGAGTGGTCGCTGCGCGTCGCGTCGTCGATCACGTCGCGCAATCCGGCACCGCGGTTTACGGTGTCACGACGGCACTGGGCGCGAATACGGGACTGACGATCCCACCAGAAGAGCAATCCCGCTATCAAGCGCGCGCCGTGCAAGCGCGAGCAGTGGGCATTGGGCCGCGTCATTCAACCGATGTCGTCCGCGCGATGCTGTTTGCCCGAGCCGCCGGCATGGCGGTCGGCGGCTCGGGCGTATCGCCCGCAGTGCTCGACGCGCTGATTGCGCTGTTGAACGCTCGCGTCCATCCGTCGGTACCGAGCAAGGGTTCGATCGGCACCGCGGATCTGGCGCCGTTGTCGCACCTCGCGCTGCCCCTCCTAGGCCAGGGTTTTGCGGAGTACGACGGCGAGCTCTTGCCCGGCGCCGAAGCGCTGGCGCGCGCGCATTTGGAGCCTGTGGCGCTCGCGGGAAAAGACGGGCTCGCGCTCATCAGCGCCAATGCCGCGACGATCGGTCACGCCGCGCTCGTCGTGCACGACGTCGCGGCGGCGCTCGACGCTTTGAATGTTGCGGTCGCATTGTCGTTCGAAGGCTTTCGCGCGAATTTGAGTCCGCTCGACCGGCGCGTACAAGCGGCACGTCCCGCACCGGGGCAACGCGAAATTGCGGCGCGGTTGACCGAGCTCTTGGCAGGCAGCGCCCTCTGGCAACCCCTGGCGGCGCGCCGCGTGCAGGATCCGATCTCGCTGCGCTGTGTGACGCAGGTACACGGCACGGCGCTGGCAACGCTACTAACCGCGCGGGCCCATGTCGAACTCGAGCTCAACAGCGCCGCCGAGAGCCCCCTGGTTTTGCCGGATTCGAACGAGATGCTGTCGAACGGAAACTTCCACATTCCCGGATTGGCGATCGCGTTCGATACGCTCGGACTCGCGATCGCGCAGACCGCTTTCCTGTGCGTCGTCCGCTGCCAGAAGCTGTTCTCGCCAGCGTTTTCGGGATTGCCGCTGCAGCTCACGACCCGCGGTCCCGAACATTCGGGCTTCGCGACGATCCAGAAGACGCTGATGGCGCTGTACAACGAGATCCGCCACGACGCGAACCCCGCGTCGCTCGACAGCGCGCCAGTCTCCGAAGGGATCGAGGATCACGCGTCGATGGCCGCGAACGTCGTGGCCAAAACCGCCGCGATGGTGCCGAACCTGCGTTTTCTCGCGGCGATCGAATTGCTCAGCGCCGCGCAGGCGGTCGATGTGCGCGGACTCGCGCCGGACGCGATGGGACGAGGGCCCAAATCGGCCTACGCACTGGTCCGCGAGCAGGCTGCCACGCTCGACGAAGATCGTCCACTGGGGCCCGACATCGAAGCCGTCGAAGCCGTCATTCGCACCGGTCGCTTTGCTACGATCGACCTTCTCGCGCGATGAATTGGCTTTCGAACAACGACAGGGGCTCGACCTTCGCAATGGCGTATCCGGAGCCGGACCAGGAGCCAGGTCAGACCTTCATGCATTTCGGCTACGACAAGGGCGTGCAAGGCGACGTCACCACCAACTGGACCGATCGCAACATCAGTCCCAATTACAAGGGCGCGTGGGCGAGCATCCGGCGCGTGAGCGGCGGCGATGAACACCGCACGACGATCAGCTTCAAGAGCCGACGTTAGGACCGAATTTGAGACGAAGCGGTTTCCTCCGCCGTGTGAATCGGGCGCCCGCAGCGGCGCCCGCACCGTCGGGCCCCGGTAATCATTGACAGACGGGGCATTGCCCCCTAGATTGCTGCGTTGACCTTTGTCCTTCGGAGCTACCATGCGCCAATTCAGAACCCCTTCGCTGCTCACCCGGCTTTTCCCTCTTGTTGCGCTGGCTGTGCTGACCCCGGCCGCGGCGCAGGATGCGAAAGTCGTCATGGGCATTTCCGGGTGGACCGGTTTCGCCCCGCTGACTCTCGCGAAGGAAGCCGGCATTTTCAAGAAGAACGGCGTCGACGTGACGATCAAGAAAATCCCGCAGAAGGATCGGCACCTGGCGATCGCATCGGGCGATATCCAGTGTGCGGCGACGACCGTTGAAACCTACATCGTGTGGAATGCCAACGGAGTGCCCATCACGCAGGTCTTGCAACTCGATAAGTCGTACGGCGCCGATGGTCTCGCAGCGCGCAACAACATCCAAAAAGTTGCCGACCTCAAAGGCAAAACAGTGGGAGTAGACGCGCCCGGCACGACCTCCTATTTTGGCCTCGCGTGGATACTCAAGAAGAACGGCATGACGATCAAGGACGTGAACGTCGCGACGATGAGTCCCCAAGCCGCGGCGCAAGCGTTCGTTGCGGGCCAGAACGATGCCGCGATGACCTATGAACCTTATCTGTCGACGGTTCGCGACAAACCGGAAGCGGGCAAGATCATCGCGACGACCCTCGATTACCAAATGGTGATGGATACCTTCGGCTGCACGCCGAAATTCATCAAGGAAAATCCCAAGGCCGTGAAAGCGATGGTCGATAGTTATTTCGAAGCGGTGGAAATGATTAAGAAGGACCCCGCGAAGAGCTACGAGATCATGGGTGCGGACGTCAAGCAGAGCGGCGAGCAGTTCGCGAAATCGGCGTCGTACCTCCGCTGGCAGGACAAGGCGGCCAACCAGAAATTCTTCGGCGGCGAGATTCAGGCGTTCAGCCGTGAAGCGGCCGACCTGCTACTCGAAGTCGGTACGATCAAATCCAAACCCGACATTAACTCCATTATCGACACCCAGTTCATCAAGTGACGCCGTGCGGGCGAGAGCCCGCCAAGGGTCGCCCCCAAAGCTAAAAGCGACGAACTGCTTTTGCTAAGGACATCTCCGCGAACGCGAGCCTCTGCCCTGCGCGGGGCTTGCTTCCGATGACCCCGCTGCTGCCCGTTGGTTCTGCCCGCAAGATCGTCTACGGCATCGCGTTCTTCGCGGTGTTCGTTGGCGTATGGAGCGTCGCAACTTTCGGTGGCTTCGTTTCGAGAGTGTTCCTGGCCGATCCGGTCACGATGCTCAAAGAGGGTTATCTGCTCTTCGCCGAGCACGGATTCGCCAAGGACGTCGCGGTGACCATCTGGCGCGTCTTTGGCGGATTCGTCCTCGCCGCGCTGCTCGCCGTTCCACTCGGGATCGCGATGGGCGCGTACAAACCGATCGAGGCGTTCTTCGAGCCGTTCGTCTCGTTCGCGCGCTACCTTCCCGCGTCGGCGTTCATCCCCTTGCTGATCCTGTGGGCAGGCATCGGCGAAATGCAAAAACTTGC
>JBPCLS010000321.1:0-2914 GCA_051003055.1 Casimicrobiaceae bacterium | reverse complement strand
CGCGCCGCCTGCGCGCATGGCGACGACCGCGACGACGCCCCGCATGCAGTCCCCGCCGGCCGTCCACGTCGTGGGCGCGGGCGAGACGCTGGGTGGTATCGCAAACCGCTACGGCAAGACGCGCACTGACATTGCGCGCGCCAACAACATCAAGCCGGACACGTCCTTGCGGATCGGCCAGCGGCTCACGATCGCCGGCGTCGCACCGAGCCAGATCAAATCAGCCGCCGCCGCACCCGTGCCCGCATCCAAGGCCGCTCCGGCTGTCGCAGCAGCGCCAGCTGCGGCGAAAGCCGCGCCTGCGCCGAAGGTCGCTGCCGCTCCGATCAAATCGGCTCCGGTCAAGAGCGCGTCGCTTGAACCCGTCGCGACCGCGAGGCTTGCCACACCGAGCGCCGAAGCCGCCGCCGATGCCGCCAAGGACACGTCAGCCAGCGTGGCCGGCGCCGCGCCGACCTTCCGCTGGCCGGTGCGCGGCCGTGTCATCGCGGGCTATGGGGCAAAGACCAACGGGCAGCACAACGACGGCATCAATCTCTCCGTCCCCGAGGGCACCTCCGTGAAGGCCGCCGAGGACGGCGTGGTCGCCTATTCGGGCAACGAGCTCAAAGGCTACGGCAACCTTGTGCTGGTGCGGCATTCGAACGGCTATGTGACGGCCTACGCCCACGCCAGCGAAATCAAGGTGAAGCGCGGAGAAGCGGTGAAGCGCGGGCAGATCATCGCGCTGGCCGGCCAGACCGGCACCGTCACCTCGCCGCAACTGCACTTCGAAGTCCGCAAGGGCTCGACGCCGGTCGACCCGATGCAATACCTCACCCGAAACTGACCGAGCGGCTCGCTTCCGACAGGCGGTTCCGGCTGTCGGAGCAAAATCTTATCTAGCCGCTGTTCTTGAGCTGCGAGAGTGCCTGATCGAGGTCGGCGATCAGGTCGTCCACGTCCTCGTGGCCGATGTGCAGCCGGAAGCAGGGCCCTTCGGACGTCCACTCTGTCGCCGTCCGATACGCGCTGCAGTCGAATGGGATGATCAGGCTCTCGAAGCCGCCCCAGGACGCCCCGATGCCAAACAGCGCGAGCTTGTCCACGAAAGCATGCGCAGCCTTTTCCGGCACAGGTTTCAACACGATGCTGAACAGGCCTGTCGCGCCGGTGAAATCGCGCTTCCAGAGTGCATGACCCGGATCGCTTTCGAGCGCCGGATGCAGCACGCGCGAGACCTCCGGCCGTTCCGCCATCCAGCGCGCCACGCGCAGCGCGGACTCCTGGTGATGCGCGAGCCGGACGCCCAGCGTGCGTAGGCCGCGCAGCGCCAGGAAAGCGTCTTCGGGCCCGGCGCAGATCGCCATGGCGTCGAACGTGTCTCGCAGCGGTTTCCAGCATCGCGCGTTGGCCGAGACCAGTCCCATCAGCAGGTCTGAATGCCCGCTGAGATATTTGGTGCCGGCCTCGATCGCGATATCGGCGCCGCGCTCGTGCGGCGGGAAGAACAGCGGCGTCGCCCAAGTGTTGTCGATCAGCACGATCGCGTCGCGCGCATGCGCGGCGTCCGCGATCGCCGGGACGTCTTGGATTTCGAACGACTGCGAACCGGGGGACTCGGTGAACACCGCCTTCGTATTCGGCCGCATCAGCGACGCGATATCGGCGCCGACAAGCGGGTCGTAGTAGGTTGTCTCGACGCCGAAGCGCTGCAGTACCGTATCGCAGAAATTCCGCGTCGGCCGGTAGACCGAATCCGGCACCAGCAGGTGGTCGCCGGCGCGCAGGCATGACATCAATGCAAGCGCGATCGCCGCGAGACCCGACGGTACGATCACCGTACCGGCGGCGCCCGACAATTCGGTCCAGGCGGTTTCCAGCGCACCGATCGTCGGCGTGCCGCGCGTGCCGTAGGTGTAACGGGCGTTCCGCTCCAGGAAATCCTGCGCCGTCGGGTAGAGCACAGTCGACCCGCGATAGATCGGCGTGTTGACAAAGCCGTGCTGCTCGAACGGCTCGCGCCCGCGGTGACAAGCCGCGTCGCGGTCGCGAGCTTTGTTCGTGCGTTTTCCGCACCTTTATCGGATTTCATCGGTGTCTCCAGGGTAGGGGCGCATATACCGCGGCGTCAGGTGCCAGGGTCAACCCATTGACCTTGGATGACGATCGTCATCTGATGCATACAATTGGCCGGGGAAATGGGGGAGAGGTCGTGGGATGACCATGATCGTGTCTCGGCAACAGCTACGCCCGAATAGCGCCGATCCTTTTCGGTGTGCGTCAGCGCACGACCGCGGTCGATCCGCGCGGGCATCTCGAACAGTCAAACCTTGGGAGAAGTTCGTATCATGAAACGTGTTGTCATCACGCTCGCGGTGGCCGCTACGCTTGGCGCCGTCGCTACCGCCGCCTCGGCGCAAACCCTTAATGCGGTCAAGCAGCGGGGAATCCTCAACTGCGGCGCCAATACTGGTCTTGCCGGCTTCGGCGTTCCTGACGCCCAGGGCAATTGGCAGGGCCTGGACGTCGAGTATTGCCGCGCGATCGCGGCGGCGATCTTCGACGACCCGAAGAAGGTGAAGTTCGTTCCGCTGACCGCGAAGGACCGCTTTACCGCGTTGCAGTCCGGCGACGTCGACGTTCTCGTGCGCAACACCACGTGGACGAGTTCGCGAGACACCTCGCTCGGCCTCAATTTTACGGCCGTGAACTATTACGACGGCCAAGGCTTCATGGTGCGCAAGGCGCTGAAGGTGAATTCGGCGCTGGAGTTGGGCGATGCGGCCGTCTGCGTCCAGCAGGGCACGACGACGGAACTCAACCTCGCGGATTATTTCCGGGCCAACAAGATGAAGCTCAAGACGGTCGCGTTCGCGAGCGCCGACGAGACGGTCAAGGCTTACGACGCCGGCCGCTGCGACGCCTTCACGAC
>JBPCLS010000320.1:0-6392 GCA_051003055.1 Casimicrobiaceae bacterium | reverse complement strand
CTCGACGTTCTATCCGACCGCGAAGCCCGGCAATTCGGGTGGATCGATGGCGACGATACCAGCGACGGGGGCCGTGTTTGCAGTTCCGCCTGCGGCGCGACCCGTAGGGGTTCCCGGCAGTCCAGTGCCCGCGCCACGCGTTGCGCCGGCTCCGGCGCCAGCGCAAAGCAACCAGCGGCTATCGGCCAAACCAGCACAGATGCTCGCACCAGCAGGAGCAAGCACTTACAACGCCCCAGCGTTCAACGCGGCGCCGGCTGGCCGTCAGGCGCCGCCGATCGCCGCCCCGAACCCTCCGCGCCCCGCCGTCGACGCACTTCCGGCGCGGGTTCATCCGCGGCCGCCGGCACCCGCCATCGGAGCGCCGGTGATGTCCGCTACGCCCTCGCCGGCGCCGATGATGCGACCGCTCCCGCAACGCGATCGCGGGGTTTCGCTGGCGCCGTCAATGCCGCATGCGATGCCGGCAACCCCAGGCGCACGACCGATCGCCGCTCCGCTGTCCGCTTCGCCAGCACCCCAGATCGCACGACCCAGCGCGGGCCCGCCGCCCGCGCCGCAGCACATTGCGCCAGCGCGCCCTCCGGGCGGACAAGCGGGGCACGAACGGCCGAGCGGTAAAGTCGCCACGCCGATGGGCCAGCACGGAACTCCCTACGCGCGCTAACAGATCGTCACTTGCCGTCGGCGCGAACGCGAACGTACGACCCCGGCGCGTCTTCGATTACCTTGAGCCCTTTTTTGCCGGGACTGCGTGCGGGTACTTCGCGTCCTAGTTGAGGGCCGATCCAGCGCCGCCAATCGGTCCACCACGAGCCCTCCTGGTGCGCGGCTTGCGCAAACCACTCGTCGGGGTCGGCGGGAAGCGCGTCGTTGGTCCAATAGCCGTACTTGTTGGCCGACGGAGGATTGACCATGCCCGCGATATGCCCGGAGCCCGAGAGAACGAACCGCGAATTGCCGCGGAACAAAGGCGGCCCTGCGTACGTCGCCTTCCACGGCGCGATGTGGTCCTCGAGCGCCGACGCGAAATATTTCGGCGTGACGACCCGCGACAGATCGATCTTCTCGCCGGCGAGCGTGAGGGCGTTCGGCTTGCGCAGCAGATTCTTCATGTACATGTTGCGCAGATAATAACTATGCATCGCCGCCGGCATTCGCGTCGAATCGCAGTTCCAGTGCAAGAGATCGAACGGAAACGGATCGCGGCCCAGCAAATAGTTGTTGATGACGAACGACCAGATGAGATCGTTGGCGCGCAGCATGTTGAACGTGTGCGCCATCTCGCTGCCTTCGAGGTAGCCGCGCTCGCTCATCTTGCGCTCGAGCGCCGCGACCTGGTCCTCGTCGATGAACACTTCCAGCTCGCCCGACGCGGTAAAGTCGATGAGTGCCGTCATGAACGTGGCGCTGGCGATGCTCTTGTCTTTTTTCGCGGCGAGATAGGCCATCGTCGCTGCGAGCAGCGTGCCGCCGAGGCAGTAACCGACGACGTTTGCGTCGTGCTCGCCGGTGGCGCGCTCGATCGCGTCCAGCGCCGCGAGCGGCCCCTCGCGCAGGTAGTCGGCAAAATCCTTGTGAGCGAGCTTCGCGTCGGGGTTGACCCAGGAAATCACGAAGACGGTCATCCCTTCGTGCACCGCCCAGCGGAGAAACGAGTTCTTCTCGCGCAAGTCGAGGATGTAGTACTTGTTGATCCACGGCGGAATGACGAGCAGCGGACGCTGCCACTGTTTCGGAGTCGCCGGCTCGTACTGGATCAACTGCATCAGCTCGTTCTGAAACACGACCTTGCCGGGCGTGGTCGCGATATTCACGCCAAGCTCGAATGCCTTGCCGTCGGTCATCGAGATCTTGAGCTGGCCGTTCCCGCGCTCGATGTCGTCCAGCATGTTGTGCAGACCACGGACGAGGTTCTGGCCGCCCGAGGCGATCGTTTCGCGGAAGACTTCCGGGTTGGTCAGCGCGAAATTCGACGGCGCCAGCGCGTCGATGTACTGACGCGTGAAAAAATCCACTTTCTTCTTCGTCTGGTCGGACAGCCCCTCGACACTCGCCACCTGGTCGTGCATCCAGCGCGCGGCGATCAAGTAACTCTGCTTCATGTAATCGAACAGAAAATGCTCCTGCCAGTCCTCGTGCTTGAAGCGTTTGTCGCCCTTGGCCGGTTCGACGATCGGCGCGATCTGCCCGCCCATCATCTTGAGCATCGACCCCTGCCAGAGGTTCATGTAATCCCACCACAGATTCATCTGCGACTCGGCCAAACGGGCCGGATTGGCAAGCAGTTTTGCCGCGACTTCCATGAACGCCTTGCCCAGACCCAATTCGTCCGCGGGGAGTGTCGACTGCCCGCTGGCGCTGCGCGCCGCGAAGTCGCCGATGACTTTGGCGCTGCGCTCGGCGGCATTGGCGAGCGATTCGGCGAGCGCCACGGGATCGTAGGAAGGCTTGGTGATTTCGGCGGCGGGCGTTGCCATGGTGGATCTTCCGTTTAGTGGTGCATTGAAAGATTGACAGTCGCGGTGGCGGCAAAGCGAATGCCATCGGCGGTGACGTTACGACGGATACGGCCGTTGCGCCAAAGATGATTCAAGTGCGCGATCGCTTCGCCCATCGCGAAAAAGCGCTGCTGAACATCGAGCTCGCGCCGGAACAGCACAGGAATCATAGCGGAAGCCGAGACCGGCTCCGCGGCGAGTTCGAGTGCCTGCTCAAGTTCAGTCAGACGTGCGCGTGGTGCGCCTGCAGTTGCGCAACCCGCAACGCAATGCCGCGAAACGGCAATCCGTGTGACGGCAGCACCAAAGTCGCGGGCGGCAGCGCTGAGAACCCCGCCAGCGACACGAGAAAGCGGCCGAGCGGATCGCCGTCGGGCTCGGCGGGCCAAACGCTGACGTTGGTGCTGATTCTGGGCAGCAGCATATCGCCGGAAATGGCCACGCAGCCCTCGCTCGCGTGGAGCCACGCGTGTTCGGGCGAATGGCCATACCCGCACGCGACCCGCCATTGCATTCCCGCTGCGGTAACGATGTCGCCATCGATCATTCGCGCGAACACCAAGGGGACCTCCGGCACGCCCCGCTTATATAGATTGCCGCGGGCCAGCATTTCGGCTACCTGGTCAGCCGGCATGCCGTGGGCAGCGAAGAGCGCGCAGGTGTCGGAAAGCGAGTAGGAAGAGCGTTGGTCGACGATCGCGTGCGCGGCCAGGAATTCGCTCTGCGTCATCAGCACCGGGACGCTGAATCGCTGCGACAGCCAGTGCGCGTTGCCAAGGTGGTCGGGATGGTAGTGCGTGACGATGATCTGCTTTAACGGCCGGCCCCGTAACGTGTGCTCGAAGTGCAGCTCCCACAACTCGCGGGTCGCCGCACTTCCGATGCCGCAGTCGACCAACGTCCAACCGTCGGTCTCCTCGAGCAGCCATAGATTGATGTGATCGAGCGCGAACGGCAGCGGCATCCGCAGCCAGCGTACACCGCGCGTTACCTCCAGTGTTTCCCCCGGCGCCGGTGGCGTCGGGAACGGATAATCGAGGACCAGAGGGTGCGGTGCATTCATGGGGGAGGTTAAGAAGAATTCGGGAAAATTCGGCCAGGCGCTATGTTATCGTGCCCGTTCGCGTGTCACTTGAAACGCGCAACGTCTTAGAGCTTCGCGGTTTCCGATGTCTGTGTCTCACCGTGCTTCGAGCGCCGCTGGCGTCCCCCTACGCGGCACGACTTACACGATCTCCGACCTGGCGCGTGAGTTCGCGCTCACAACGCGCGCGATCCGCTTTTACGAAGACGAAGGATTGGTCGCGCCGGCCCGGCGCGGACAGTCGCGCGTTTACGGCGAACGCGAGCGGGTGCGGATCAAGCTCATCCTGCGCGGCAAGCGGCTGGGCTTGACGCTCTCCGAAATTCGCGAACTTTTCGATCTCTACGAAGTTGCTCACAATGAACGTGCCCAGCTCGCCAAGTTTGTCGACATGCTGGAAGAGCGCCGTGCCCGGCTCCTGCAGCAGAAAGAGGACATCGATGTGGTGCTGGTCGAGATCGCTGGACTCGAACGAGTTTGCCGGCGCCGCCTGAAGGAAGAGGCGGAGCGTGCCGGGACTCGTACGGCCGACGCGGCCGGAGACAGGTGACGAATGAAATATTCGGGTTGCGTTCGTTGAGCACACTTGACGTTTACGTAAACGTAATGTAGTACATTATTTCGCCCCCTGGGCAAAACCGACTTCACCAGCATGCTGAACTTTCCCTCCCTCAATTTCGAGCACGGCGAAACCATCGACATACTGCGGGCGACCGTGCAGCAGTTCGCCGCCGCGGAAATTGCCTCGCGTGCTGCGAAAATCGACGAGGTGAACCAGTTCCCGGCAGACCTATGGCGAAAGATGGGAGACCTTGGGCTGCTGGGCATAACGGTCGACGAGGAATACGGCGGCACGCAGATGGGGTACCTGGCGCATGTTGTCGCGATGGAGGAGATTTCTCGCGCGTCGGCTTCGGTCGGACTCTCCTATGGCGCGCACTCGAACTTATGTGTCAACCAGATTCGCCGTAACGGCACCGACGCCCAGAAACGCAAATACCTGCCGAAACTGGTGTCCGGCGAACAGGTGGGCGCGCTGGCCATGAGCGAGCCTGGGTCCGGCTCCGACGTCGTGTCGATGCGCCTGCGCGCCGACCAGCGTGGCGACCGGTACACGTTGAACGGCAGCAAAATGTGGATCACCAACGGGCCCGAAGCGGATACGCTGGTGGTCTATGCCAAGACCGATGCGGCTGCGGGTGCGCGCGGGATTACGGCGTTTTTGATCGAGCGCGGAATGCGCGGTTTCACGACGGCGCAGAAACTCGACAAGCTCGGCATGCGCGGCTCGAATACCTGCGAATTGGTGTTCCAGGATTGCGAAGTGGCGGCGGAAAGCATTCTCGGGCAGGAAGGCAGCGGCGTGAATGTGCTGATGAGCGGCCTCGATTACGAACGCGCGGTGCTCGCCGGAGGACCGCTGGGCATCATGGCTGCGTGCATGGACAGCGTGTTGCCGTATGTGCACGAGCGCCAGCAGTTTGGCCAGCCCATCGGTGAGTTCCAGTTGATGCAAGGCAAGGTCGCCGACATGTATTCGACGATGATGGCGTGCAAGGCGTACGTGTACGCCGTCGCACAGGCGTGCGACCGCGGTGAGACGACGCGCAAGGACGCCGCCGGCGCGATTCTCTACGCCGCCGAAAAGGCGACGTGGATGGCCGGCGAGGCGATTCAGGCACTCGGCGGCAACGGCTACATCAACGACTATCCGACCGGACGCCTGTGGCGCGATGCGAAGCTCTACGAGATCGGCGCCGGCACCTCGGAAATCCGCCGGATGCTGATCGGCCGCGAGCTGTTCAACGAAACCAAGTAGGGAACCTAAAATCATGCACAACGACCCGATTGTGATTGTCGGCGCGGCACGTACGCCGATGGGCGCGTTCCAGGGCGATTTCTCGAGTCTGTCCGCCAGCGATCTGGGCGCGGTGGCGATCAAGGCGGCGGTCGAGCGCGCGGGAATAAAACCTGGCGACGTGCAGGAAGTGATCATGGGCAACGTGTTGCCCGCGGGGCAGGGTCAGGCCCCTGCGCGCCAAGCCTCGCTCAAAGCGGGGATTCCGCTCGCCACCGGTTGCACCACCGTCAACAAGATGTGCGGCTCCGCGATGAAGGCGACGATGCTGGCGCACGATCTGATCGCGGCCGGGACCAACGACATCATGGTGGCGGGCGGCATGGAAAGCATGAGCAACGCGCCGTACCTGATGGCGAAGGCCCGTTCCGGCTACCGGATGGGCCATCAGCAGGTTTCCGACCACATGTTCCTGGACGGTCTGGAAGACGCCTACGACAAAGGCACGCTGATGGGCGTCTTCGCCGAGCAGTGCGCCGACAGTTTCGCATTCACGCGCGAGGAACAGGACAAGTTCGCACTCGCGTCGCTATCGCGCGCGCTCGCCGCCAATCAGGATGGCACGTTCGCCTGGGAGATTGCCCCGGTAACGGTGTCCGGGAAAAAAGGCGATGTCGTCATCGACCACGACGAGCAACCGGCGAAAGCGGCCCCCGACAAGATTCCGAACTTGAAACCCGCGTTCCGCAAGGATGGCACGGTGACAGCGGCCAATTCGAGCTCGATTTCGGACGGCGCTGCGGCGCTGGTGCTGATGCGCCGGTCGGAAGCGGAGAAGCGCGGGTTGCAGCCGCTGGCCGTCATCGTTGCGCACGCAACGCACGCGCAGGAGCCGGGCCTGTTCACGACGGCGCCGGTTGGCGCAATCGAGAAGCTCTACCAGAAAACCGGCTGGTCAACGAAGGATGTCGACCTGTTCGAGATCAATGAGGCGTTCGCTGTCGTCTCG
>JBPCLS010000319.1:0-4049 GCA_051003055.1 Casimicrobiaceae bacterium | reverse complement strand
AGGCCCGCCTCGAGAATGCTCTCCTTGCCTTTTTCCAACATGAATGTTTTGGTCGCGCCGTCCTGCACGACCGTCACTTCGCACTCGGCGTGGCCCGGTTCCGGCTGTGGATGCGGAACATGCGCATGTCTGGGAATGCTCGCGGCAAAACGCTCGATTTTGATTTTGGACTCGGGAAACCCGCGTGCCTTCAACGCGGCGACGACGGCATCCATCATGGGCTCGGGTCCGCACACGAACGCCGCGTCGATGTCTTCGAGTTGCACCCACGTCGCGAGCAGCGCATCGGCCTTGGCGCGGTCGATGCGGCCGTGCAGCAGCTCGATGTCCTGCGCCTCGCGGGATAGGACGTGCACGAGATTGAAGCGCGCGAGGTAGACATCCTTCAGCGCGGCCAACTCTTCCCTGAACATCACGCTGCCGGATGCGCGATTGCCGTAGATCAGCGTAAAGCGGGATCTAGGTTCGCGCGCGAGCGTCGTCTTGACAATCGATAATAGCGGCGTGATCCCGCTGCCCGCCGCGAAGCCCAGGTAATGCCTCTGCGCATCGGCGTCGAGAGACACGTTGAAATGCCCCATCGGCGGCATCACGTCCAGCGTATCCCCGGGTTGCAACCGTTCGTTGGCCCACGTCGAAAATACGCCACCAGAGGATTTTTTCACGGCAATTCGCAGCGCGTCGTCCTGCACCGCCGAACAGATCGAATACGAGCGGCGCAGATCCTGCCCCTCGACATCGGCGCGTACCGTCACATGCTGACCGTGGAGGTACGCGAATTGCTCACGCAAAGCGTCAGGCACCGCGAACGTGATCGCGACCGCGTCGCGCGTCTCCCGATCGATGCGGGCGATGGGTAAGGGGTAGAACTTGCTCACCCCGTGGTTCCCGCTCGCCTCGTTACAGGTCGGGGACCGGCGAAATCAGTGCGGCTTGAAATAGTCGAACGGCTCGAGACACGCGTCGCACCGGTATTGCGCCTTGCACGCCGTCGAACCGAATTGCGACAAGAGGCTGGTGTGGCTTGATCCGCAGAGAGGGCAAGGCACGCTGACGTTGCCCCGCCGCAACGAGCTGATGCCGGTCACGTCGATGCGCGCGGCCGTCAAGTGCGGCGGCGCAATACCGTAGGCGCGCAGTTTGGATCTGGCCTCCGGCGCAATCCAGTCGGTTGACCACGCCGGGGCCAATTGCGTCACGAGCTTGACGTTCGTAACGCCAAGTGCTGCCAACTGCTCATGAATCAACGTCCTGATCATTTCGGCTGCGGGGCATCCCGAATACGTCGTCGTCAGATGCACGATGAGCTCGCGTTCCCGCCACTCGACGTGACGAATCAGGCCCAGCTCGACGACGGAAACCACCCGAACTTCGGGATCCGGTACTGCGGCCAGCGCCTCCCACACCGCTGCCAGATTCGACGGTAACGGGGCCGCGCCCGGCACGTCCGGTGCCGCCGGGCTGGTCGTCTGGATAACGCCACGATTCATCGGTTACCAGACGGCGCCGGGATAGGCGCGCTGCAGAAATTGCATGTCGGTGAGCAGATGGCCGAGATGTTCGGTGTGGACACCCTGCTTCCCGCCGCGCATGCCGGCGCCTTGCATCCACTCGCCGCCAGGCAACGTTAACGTGGCTTCATCGAGCACGTTGCGGATCCTGGCGAGCCACGGTTCACGCAGCAGGCGCACGTCTGCGGCGACTTGCGCAGCGGCCAGTATTTGCTCGAGCGGATCCGCGGCGAACATCTCCCCGGTGTACATCCAGAGTTCGTCGAGAGCGCGCTGCATCCTCGCGTGCGATTCGTCGGTGCCGTCACCGAGCCGCAGCACCCAGCCGGCGCTGCGTTCGGCGTGATACGTCGCTTCTTTCACCGCTTTTGCAGCGATTTCGGCAATCCGCTGATCTACGCTGCTCGAGAGCGCACGCAGTAGCAGCAGGTGCCACACGTCAAAATAGAATTGGCGCGCCATCGTCTGGGCGAAATCGCGGTTCGGCTGCTCGGCAAGCAGCAGATTGCGAAATCCGGCGCCATCGCGCAGAAACGCGAGTTGATCCTCAGTTCTTCCGTTGCCGCGGAAACGCGCCTCGATCTCCCCGGCGTACCGCAGCCACAACCGGCCCTGGCCCAGCAAGTCGAGACCGACGTTGGCCAGTGCAATATCTTCCTCGAGAATTGGTCCATGACCGATCCATTCGCCGAGACGCTGCGCCATGACGACGTCGGTATCGCCCAGCCGCAAAAGGTATTCGAAGAGCTCCGCGTCGTCGTACGGCATCGGAAGCGTTGGGAACCTTTAGAGGTGCTTCACTTCGTCGGGCATCGGAAAAAATGTCGGGTGCCGGTACACCTTGTCGTTGGACGGCTCGAACAAAGACTCGCCCGCGCTCGGGCTGGACGCGACGATGTCCGTCGACCGCGCGGCCCAGATCGACACTCCCTCATTCCGCCGTGTGTACACGTCACGCGCATTCTTGATGGCCATCTCCGCGTCGGGCGCGTGCAGGCTGCCGACGTGCTTGTGCGCGAGCCCGTGTTGCGAGCGGATGAAGATTTCCCATAACGGCCACTCTTTGCTCATCGCTCATTGCTCATCGCTCATTGCTCATCGCTCATTGCTCATCGCTTTTTGCTCATCGCCCAGACGATCACGCGACGCTACGCGCCTGCCCTTCGCGTAACGCATTCTTCTCCGCATACGCGATGGCGGCTGCGCGCACCCAGGCTCCCTCCTCCCACGCGCTGACGCGCGCGGCGAGCCGTTCGCGGTTGCACGGTCCGTTGCCTTTGAGCACGTTGTAGAACTCGGACCAGTCGATCGTGCCGATATCGTAATGGCCGCGTTCGTCGTTCCACTTGAGGTCGGGGTCGGGCATCCGCAATCCCAGAAAATCGGCCTGCGGCACGGTCTGGTCGACGAATCGCTGCCGCAACTCATCATTCGATAGCAATTTGATTTTCCAACGCGCGGATTGCGCGCTGTGGACGCTGTCGGCGTCCGGCGGTCCGAACATCATCAGCGAAGGCCACCACCAGCGATTCAGGGCGTCCTGCGCCATCGCCTGCTGCTCCGGCGTCCCGCGACAGAGCGTCATCATGATGTCGTAGCCCTGCCGCTGGTGGAACGATTCTTCCTTGCAGATGCGGACCATCGCGCGCGCGTACGGGCCGTACGAGCAACGGCAGAGCGGAATCTGGTTCATGATTGCCGCGCCGTCGACGAGCCAGCCGATGGTCCCGATATCCGCCCAGGTGAGCGTCGGGTAATTGAAAATCGACGAATACTTGACCTTTCCGGCGTGCAGATCGGCGACGAGCTGATCGCGCGAAACGCCCAATGTTTCGGCGGCCGCATAAAGATAGAGCCCGTGGCCGCCTTCGTCCTGCACCTTGGCCATCAAGATGGCCTTGCGCTGTAACGTGGGGGCGCGGCTGATCCAGTTGCCTTCGGGTAGCATGCCGACGATTTCCGAGTGCGCGTGCTGCTGAATTTGCCGGATCAGCGTTTTCCGGTAGGCGTCGGGCATCCAATCTTTGGGTTCGATCCGGATGTCGGCGTCGACACGCGCCTGAAACGCGCGCTCGTCGGGCTCCATTTCCGAGGTTGTACCGACCTGCGCAACACCGGTGTCGACCATCTGTGCATACATGGCAGCCTCCTTGTCGCAGAGGCGAGCGGCGTGCCTCCGCACGGGAAAATACAATACACCTTACTCTATCGCCGATACGCAGGCCGGTCCGACCCAGAACGCGGCCGCGCATGCGCGCGCTGCGTGGGCTTGCTAAAGGCCGGCCGCCGCGTCTCGGTCTCGCGGTTCGGGCGCGCCCGCGGCTCGAGGCCGGGAACCACCTGGATCGGAATCGCGGCTCCGGTGAATCGTTCGATCTGACGCAGATTGCCCCGTTCCGAGTGGTTCGCAAGCGAAACCGCCACACCCGCGGCGCCCGCGCGCCCTGTCCGGCCGATGCGATGGACATAGTCCTCCGGCGCCCGTGGCAAATCGAAGTTGATGACGTGGGTAATGCCAAGCACGTCGATGTCGCACGC
>JBPCLS010000318.1:0-4561 GCA_051003055.1 Casimicrobiaceae bacterium | reverse complement strand
AGTAGTGCCTCGCAGGGTCGCAGAACCCGCCCTTCAAGTTCAAATCGAGACCAAGAAAATTCATCGCTTTCAGATTACTGATCAGCTGTTTACGGACGACCCAAACCCAAACGTTGGGACACTACTGCGTATACACCGCTAATCGCAAGCGGCCTCGCTGCTGATCACACCACTCCCGCAAAACGACACTCCAGTGTGGCATTCAGGAGATCGATCCGTCCAATGGCTACGCGCACCGGCGTGTCGGGCGGTTGCGGCGGCAGATCGGCGAGGCGCTGAATCAACGGCAGGTGATCGAAGCGCACCAGATTTTCCCGGATCACTGACGCGGTCGTTTCGGTCACCTCCTCCTGCAGCAACCAGCGCAGGCACCAGTAGTGCTCCATGCGAGTCTGGAGCTCAGCGTACTGGCTATAGGTCGCCTCGAAATCCGAGAGTGCGGCGAAGAGCTCAGCGTCGGTTTCGGTGTAGGGGGGCCTTTCGTCAGCCAGGAGCGCGAGCAGTTGCCGCTGATTGACAAGATCGCTGTAGCGACGCAGCGGGGAACTCGACCACAGATAATGCATGAGGCCCAACCCTTGATGTTCCCCGGGACGCGTGCTCATCTTCACCTTGCCTCCGGCCTGCACGCGATACAGGCCGGCAGCATTCCCCTCCGCGAGCAAGCGCCCCCATGAGTTGTTGACATGGATCATCAGTTCGGCGATCAGCTTGTCCAGCGGACTTCCGCGCGCGCGCGGCCGGATCGTCACACGGCCGTCGGGGCCACCGTCCCAATCGACATCGAAGCTGAAATCGATGCGATTGACGTCGTTCTTGCCGCGCTGCGCGGACAGATACTGCGTGAATCTCCACAACGCGCGAAGCTCCCCGGTCCACGGCGGATCGGCAGGCGACGGCAAGTCGTTTGCGAAAGCGTCTTGGATGGCATCGAGCCGCAAATTCGCCGCGATCGGCACGCAATTCACGCGCGTTTCCTGCCGCACGGCCGCACCGGCGGGGGTTGTCTCCACGTACAGCGACAGCGCAGGCGGCGTTGTCCCTTCGCGCAGGGTAAACGCTTTGATCGCCTCCTCCGGCAGCATCGTCAGCTTGCGGCCCGGCATGTATACGGTGGACAGGCGCTCGCGCGCGATCGCATCGAGTGCGCTGCCTCGCACTACGCCCAGCGCCGGGCACGCGATGTGAATGCCGATTTCAAGATTGCCGTTCTCCAGTTCGCGTACCGAGAAGGCGTCGTCGATCTCGGTCGTCGTCGCGTCGTCGATCGAAAACGCGCGCACCGGCGCTAGGGCGAGATCAGGAATGTCGGGCAGCGTCCCCCATGCGGGAAATGCGGTGCCGTTGCGAAAGGCCTCCGCGAGGAATCGGTGAAAGTGATAGTCGTGCGTCGACGGAATCGCGCCGCAGCGGGCAAGCAATTCCACCGGGCTCATCTTGTTCGCATCGGCCGCGGCGGTAAGCGCTTTCCACTCCAGCGCATTTTTGTCGGGCCGATAGAGAAGCATCGGCAGCTTGGGCTTAAATTCCGCCGGCAGCCTGTGCGCGCCGAGATCCGCGACCCACGCCGCGATTTGTTCCCCTTCGCGCTGCTTGCGATCGAGCGAGGCAAGTCCCGCGCGCAACGCATTCGGCGGTGCTTTCCGGTATCTCCCCTTCCCCTTCTTGTAGAAATGCATCGGCGATGAATGCAGCAGCATCGCGACAGCCACAGCCTGCGGCGGCGTTGGCGGGTGGCCATAGTACTCGCGCGCCAGATCGTCGAATCGGAACTCGCTCTCGCCGACGACCTCCCACAGGAACGTGGCGTCGAGTTCGGAGGAGAGCTTTTGCCCCTCGCTCATCGCTTCGCCCGCGCCAGGCGACGCAAAGCGCAGCAGGACGTTTCCTGCCTTGATCTTCAGGCGCCGGCCCGAAACCGTGTCGATTTGCAGCGACGAATCGTTATCGGCGAGAACGGCGCCCGCGCGCAACTGGCCGTCGTCCTCGAACAGGACATTCATGGAAGCAAGAGGTTGATCGAGGTGCCAAAATGTCCGGGATCCGCGTACCCGGCCTGGGCCTCATGTGCATAAGGATCCGCAGCTTTTTGAGTTGCACCGCGGGATTCGCACACCGATTATAGCCGTGAGGTGCGTGCCGCATTGCGCGAGAGCGTCGCCGTGCGGCATAGTCGGGCAACTACGAACGTAAAAGGGGCAAAGCGATGGAATACCGGCGACTGGGAACAAACGGACTCGAGGTATCGACTCTGTGTCTGGGCACGATGATGTTCGGCGATCGTACGGACGCGGCGACGGCGCAGCGCATCGTTGACCATGCGCTCGAGAATGGCGTGAACTTCATCGACACCGCAGACGTGTATGCCAAGGGTGCGTCGGAGAAGATCACCGGCGAGGCGATTCGCGCACACCGCTATCATTGGATTCTCGCGACCAAAGTAGCCAACACGATGGGAGAAGCCGCGCCCGCGACCAACTACGGTGGCCTCTCGCGGCGCTGGATCATGCGCGCGTGCGACGCAAGCCTTACCCGCCTTGGTACCGACCACATCGATATCTACTATCTGCACTACGACGATATCGCAACACCGCTCGCTGAAACGATCGCCGCGCTGGGCGACCTGATGCGCGCAGGCAAGATCCGCTATTTCGGCGTGTCGAATTTTCGTGCCTGGCGGATTGCGGAAGTCATGCGCTGGTGCGAACGCTTGAACGTGCCGCAACCGATCGTTTGCCAACCCTATTACAACTTGCTGAACCGGATGCCCGAAGTCGAGATCCTGCCCGCGTGCACTCACTATGGCATCGGGGTCGCCCCCTATTCGCCGCTCGCGCGCGGCGTTCTCACCGGCAAATATGCACCCGGCGGAACACCCCCGGAGGGGTCGCGCGGCGCACGCGGCGACAAACGCATGCAAGAGACCGAGTTCCGCGAGGAATCCTTCGCGATCGCGCAAAAACTCGCGACGCACGCGCAGGCAACCGGCCGCACCTTGGCGCAATTCGCGCTGGCGTGGTTGCTCGCCAATCGCATCGTGTCCTCGATCATCGCCGGTCCGCGCACGAGCGAGCAATGGAGCGATTACGTCGGCGCGATCGGTTCGACGTGGACCGCCGCCGACGAAGCGCTCGTCGATTCGCTGGTGCGGCCCGGGCATCCATCGACACCGGGGTATACCGATCCGCGTTATCCGTTCTTCGGGCGGGATGTGGCGCTGAAGTAAGGATGCGTAAGGATGGGGACAGACCACGATTTTCGAGCGGATCTGTCCTCGTTAGCGTGTCTCGTTCGATAATCGTGGTCTGTCCCCCGGTGCGCGACGACCGATCCCCCGGCGCGCTCACTCGCGTCTCGTCGTTAACGCTCGTTTGCGATTCCGTGTGGTACGTGCCCCGACGGTACATGGCGCGACGCGGATTCCACGTGCCGCGTCTGGTCGTCGAAATAGAAATCCGGCTCGAATTCGCGCAGGAACGGCCCTTTCTCTAGCCCGCCCAGGAACATTGCCTCGTCGACGTTGATGTTCCAGTCCATCAACGTGCGAATCGCACGTTCGTGCGCAGGTGTGCTGCGCGCGGTGACCAGTGCGGTGCGCAGCCGCATCGCAACTTTATCGAGATCGTCAGCCTGCTGCAGCCGGTGCAGCGCTTCCAGGAGCGGCTTGAATGGTCCCGGCGGCAGCGGCCGCGAAGCGTGTTCGGCTTCATGAGTCTGGAAGGCGTCGAGTCCGTGCTCCTTGTAGACTCGTTCGGCCTCGTCGGCGAACAGCACGGCGTCCCCGTCGAAGGCGATGCGCACTTCGTCCGGGTGCGAATCGGAGCGGTTCGACTGCGTATAGACCAGCGCCGCGGGAAAACCCGCATTCAGCGCACGGCGAACGTCGTCGTCGTTGGCCGAGAGAAAAAGGTTGGCGTTGAGCGGCCCCAAATAGGAGAACGGCGCGCGACCGCGTGTGAACACGCCGCGCTCGATTTGCAAATCCGCCCCCTTGACCGACCGGAACACGCGCAGTCCGGAAACTGGATCGTTGCGCGACAGGATGACCACTTCGACCCTTCGCGTTGCGTCGGCGTTGAACGCAAGCAGCTTACGCACCAGCGTATACGCAACTCCGGGCTTGGCGGGACGCTCCAGGCGCTCGAGCTGGAGCCGCATGTAAGCGCGATCGTCCGCGGTTTCGAAGACCCGGTTCTCTTCCTCGAAATCGAACAGCGCGCGCGAGCTGATGGCGACGACGAGTTGCTCGGGCTTCGCGGAGGGCATGCAAAAAGTATACGCCGCGCCGCCTTCTCTTTCGCTTCTGGTTTCCAGTCTATTGCTTCTAGTCTCCTGGCTCCTCGCTCTCCAATGCGAGCTCGACCGTTGCCGGCGCGCCGAGCGCGATCTCGACCTGGTGTTCGCGCCGGTCATCGATGAGCCGCAGCGCCGCGCCCGGTTGCAGCACACCGTCGACGGTGACCCGCGTTTCGCCGTGGCCGGACGCCATGCGCAGCACCTTGATGCGATACGAAGTCGCGCGATAGCGGTAGTCGACGGTAAACGCTTTCCAGTCGGCGGG
>JBPCLS010000317.1:0-4014 GCA_051003055.1 Casimicrobiaceae bacterium | reverse complement strand
GTTCAAGTATGGCGTCAAAGTGATGGCCGAAGTGGCGGAGGAAGCCCTGCGCGCGAACGGGATGGCGTCCAGCGCGATCGACTGGCTGGTCCCACATCAGGCGAACATCCGGATCATGGACGCCGCGGCGCAGAGACTTGGTTTGCCGCCGGAGCGGGTCATCGCCACCGTCGATCAGCATGCCAACACGTCGGCGGCGTCGATCCCGCTGGCGCTCGACATCGCGGTTCGCGACGGCCGCATTCGCGCCGGGCAGCACGTCCTGCTGGTGGGCGTCGGCGGCGGATTTACCTGGGGTTCGGTGTTGTTGCAATGGTGAAAATCGCGTTCGTCTTTCCCGGCCAAGGTTCGCAGACGATCGGCATGATGAGCGGCTTCGCCGCGCATCCGGTGGTACGCGCGACGTTCACCGAGGCCTCCGATGTGCTCGGGACCGATCTGTGGGCGCTGGCCGAGAGCGGACCAACCGAAGCACTGAATCTGACGACCAATACGCAACCGTTGATGTTGACGGCGGGGCTCGCGACTTATCGTGCATGGCGCGCGTCCGGCGGGCGGCCTCCGGAAATCGTCGCCGGCCACAGCCTGGGCGAATACACGGCATTGGTTGCGGCGGAGGCGCTGTCGTTCCGCGACGCGTTGCCGCTGGTGCACTATCGCGCGCAAGCGATGCAGGATGCCGTCCCGCAAGGCGTCGGCGCAATGGCGGCCATCATGGGTGCGGAGGACAGTGCGGTTGCCCAGGCCTGTACGGAAGCGCAGCAAGGACAAATCGTTGCGCCCGTCAATTTCAACGCACCCGGACAGGTGGTGATCGCCGGGCACAAAGAGGCGGTCGAGCGGGCGATGATCGCGGCGAAACAGAAAGGCGCGAAACGTGCGGTACTGCTGCCGGTGTCGGCGCCCTTTCACAGCTCACTGCTGCAACCCGCTGCCGAGAAACTCGCAGCGCGGCTCGCGCAGATTGCCGTGCAGCCACCCAAGATACGCGTCGTGCACAACGTCGATGTCGCGGAACACACGCTCCCCGACGAAATTCGCACCGCGCTCGCGCAACAGGCGGCGCGCCCCGTACGCTGGAGCGAAACGGTGCGCTTGCTCGCGGCAAACGACATCCATCATATTGTCGAATGCGGCCCGGGCGGCGTACTCGCCGGGCTGACGCGACGCATCGCCGAGAACCTGCACGCGTTTGCGTTGATCGACAGCGACGCCGTCAATGAAACACTGGCGGCGATGGACGCCGCCTGATCGGGGCACGCCAATCGTTATGACAGAACGACCGCTCTCGGGTCAGCTCGCGCTCGTCACCGGCGCCTCCCGAGGCCTCGGCCGCGCAATCGCGGCGGCACTCGCCGCGGACGGGGCGACCGTCGTGGGCACGGCGACCACGGCCGATGGGGCCGCCGGAATCAGCGCGTCGTTGGCAAAGCTGGGCAACCGCGGCACCGGGATCACGCTCGACGTCACCGACGGCGCAGCGATCGAGACGGCGTTAGCCGGCATCGAAACAACCTACGGTGCCGTTACCATTCTCGTCAACAACGCCGGGATCACGCGCGACAACCTGTTGCTGCGTATGAAAGACGATGAGTGGGACGCGATCATGGCCACCAACTTGAAACCCGCGTATCGGCTCGCCAAAGCCGTCCTGCGCGGCATGATCAAAGCGCGTCACGGGCGCATCATCCAGATCGGTTCGGTGGTCGGCGCCAGCGGCAACGCCGGACAAGCCAACTATGCAGCGGCCAAGGCAGCGCTGATCGGATTCACCAAATCGCTGGCCCAGGAAGTGGGCAGCCGCAACATTACCGTCAACTGCGTCGCACCGGGGTTCATCGATACCGACATGACCAAAGCTCTGCCCGCTGCGGCCCGGACATCGCTGCTTTCGCGTATTCCGTTGGGACGCCTGGGTGCCGCGGAGGACATCGCACACGCGGTGGCCTTTCTCGCAGGCCCGCGCGCTACCTACATTACGGGCGCGACGTTGCACGTCAACGGCGGAATGTACATGGCGTAACGCGCATTCATGCGCGCGAGGCGGTGCCAGGCGCGCAGGTATGTGACACGTTGAGCAAGGCGCGCGCGATGCGAAGGTGGTGCTCGCGAGCGGCGGTCGTGTTCCCTATCTGGTAGAATTTGTGAATTGAAATTCAGTGGCCCCAAGCGGGGAGGAGACGCATGGAAAACGTGGAACAGAGTGTCGACCAGCGAGTCAAGAAGATCGTCGCCGAGCAGTTGGGCGTCAACGAAGCCGAAATCAAGAATGAATCGTCGTTCGTCGATGATCTGGGTGCCGATTCACTCGATACGGTCGAACTCGTGATGGCACTCGAAGAGGAATTCGAAACGGAAATCCCCGACGAAGAAGCGGAAAAGATCACGACCGTCCAGCAGGCGATCGACTACGTCGGCACTCACGTCAAGAAGTAGCGCTCTCAGCGTTCCCTTGCAAGAAGCGGCTCGGAGCTGGTTGCGAGCCGGGCGCTCTCTTGCGTACAGCGCGAAAAAGCGGCAGGGCTTTTGCATTCTTAGTCGCGCCGCTCTTACCCTAGCCGAGGACCCATGTCGCGCCGCCGTGTTGTCGTTACCGGTCTAGGCATCGTTTCGCCGGTCGGAATCGGCGTGAGCGCTGCGTGGGCGAACATCCTGGCCGGCCACTCGGGAATTGCCCGAATTACGCGCTTTGACGCGGCTGGGTTTCCGGCGCAAATCGCCGGGGAGGTCAAGGAATTCGACGTCAACAAATATTTGTCAGCCAAGGAAGCACGCCGCTACGACACGTTTATTCACTACGGCCTGGTGGCGACGATGGAGGCTGTGTCCGACGCGGGGCTCGAAAGCTATGCGGGCGACAAGGATCGCATCGGCGTCTGTATCGGTGCGGGCATCGGCGGCTTGCCGCTGATCGAGGACACGCATACCGCGTATATCGAGGGCGGATATCGCAAAATTTCGCCGTTCTTTGTGCCGGGCTCGATCATCAACATGACTGCGGGCCTGGTCTCGATTCATTATGGCTATCGCGGCCCGAATCTGGGAACCGTCAGCGCGTGCTCGACCGCGAACCATAGTCTTGGCGAGGCGGCGCGGCTGATCGAATACGGCGACGCCGACATCATGATCGCGGGCGGCTGCGAAGCGACGATTTCCCCGCTCGGCGTTGGTGGGTTTTGCGCGTCGCGCGCGCTTTCGACGCGCAACGAGGATCCTGCCACCGCCAGCCGGCCGTGGGACGTTGGCCGCGACGGTTTCGTGTTGGGCGAGGGCGCCGGCATTCTCGTGCTCGAGGAGTCGGAGCACGCGCAGGCGCGCGGTGCGCGAATCTACTGCGAACTCGCCGGCTACGGCATGAGCGCCGATGCCCATCACATCACGGCGCCGCCGGAGGACGGCGAGGGCGCATGTCGCAGCATGCTGAACGCGCTCAAGAACAGCCGAATGCTGCCCACCGATATCGATTACATCAATGCGCATGGCACGTCGACGCCGTTGGGCGACGTGTCCGAATGCCGGGCGGTCAAGCAAGCGTTCGGTGAACACGCGTATCGCCTTGCCGTATCCTCGACCAAATCGATGACGGGGCACCTCTTAGGGGCCGCGGGTGGCATCGAAGCGGTGTTCACGGCGCTCGCGTTCCGCGACCAGATCGCGCCGCCCACGGCGAACCTGTTCGACATCGATCCGCGGTGCGACCTTGATTTCGTGCCGCTGCATGCGCGGCCGATGAAGATTCGCGCGGCGCTCTCCAATTCGTTCGGTTTCGGCGGCACCAACGCAACGCTCGTGTTTCGCGCGGCAGCGTGAGCGAGGTTCGGCGTACCTCCGCTCGATAAAGCCGTCGCGCGGCGCGACATCCCCATGGCCCTGATCGTTCAGAAATACGGCGGCACCTCCGTCGGTAGCACTGCGCGCATCCTGGCGGTCGCTCAGCGCATTGCCCGCTACCAGCGCGAAGGACATCGTCTCGTCGTCGTCGTTTCGGCAATGTCCGGCGAGACCAACCGATTG
>JBPCLS010000316.1:0-3420 GCA_051003055.1 Casimicrobiaceae bacterium | reverse complement strand
ACTTTCTGCGCCTGTTCGACGATTCTTCCGCCGACCGGCGTCACCGTTACCTCGGTCTTTCCCCGTTCCAACAGCACGGCGCCCAATTCCTCTTCCAGCTTCTGGATGGCGACCGAAAGCGCCGGCTGGCTGACGAAACATTTTTGCGCGGCGCGGCCGAAGTTTCTTTCTTGCGCGACGGCGACCAGATAACGCAGCTCGTTGAAGGTCATCCTGTTTTGCCCGCCTCTTGTCCGGCGCATATCTGCGCAAGAAAGCGGGCAAAACCGGCGCCGGTCTCCGGATGCTTGAGCCCGAAGTCCACGGTCGCTTCGAGATACCCGAGCTTACCGCCGCAGTCGTAGCGGCGGCCCTCGAACAGATAGGCCACGATCCGCTCGCCATCCTGCAATCGCGCAATGCCATCGGTCAACTGGATTTCGCCACCGGCGCCCGGCGCTATTGTGCGCAGATGATGGAAAATTCGCGGCGTGAGGATGTAGCGCCCTACCACCGCCAGTGTCGACGGCGACGTGCCGGGTTTGGGTTTCTCGACAATCCGCGTAATCGCGCCGACGCGGTTTTGCAACTTCTGCGTCTCGACGATGCCGTAGTTGCCGGTTTCCGCTTCGGGAACGTTCATCACCGCGATCGTCGCCACACCTTCGCGCTGCGCGACGTCGACCATCTGCTTCATTACGGGAACCTGCGCGTCGATCAAGTCGTCGGCCAGGAGCACCGCGAACGGCTCATCGCCAACGATGGGAGCGGCGCATAGCACGGCGTGACCGAGCCCCAGCGCCTCGGTCTGCCGGATATAGATGCAATTGATTCCCGGCGGCGTGGCGGATTGGACGGTCTCCAAGAGCTCCTTCTTGTTGCGCAGCGCGAGCTCGGTTTCCAGCTCGTACGCCTTATCGAAGTGGTCCTCGATGGCGCGCTTGTTGCGGCCGGTGATGAAGATCATGTCGGTGATGCCGGCCGCGGCCGCCTCCTCCACCGCGTATTGAATGAGCGGCTTGTCGACCACCGGCAACATTTCTTTCGGGCTCGCTTTGGTCACCGGCAAAAACCGGCTGCCCAACCCGGCGACGGGGAATACGGCTTTGGTGATGGGTTTCATTGGACTCCACTTACGACGCCGCGCGGGCCTTGTCAATGAGTGCACGCAACTCTTGTTCATCGAGCACCGAAACTTTCAGTTCTTGCGCTTTGGCGAGCTTGGCGCCGGCGTCCGCGCCGGCAACCAGGTAATCGGTTTTGCTGGAGACGCTGCCGGCGACTTTGCCACCCGCGGCTTCGATCAGCGCTTTGGCATCGTCCCGCGACAATGACGGCAACGTACCCGTCAGGACAAACGTAAGGCCGCGCAACACGCCGCCGGCGGCTTTGGTCGCCTGAGCTTCGGGCCAATGGACGCCCGCGGCGCGCAATTGGGCGATGCTCTCCCGATTGTGCGGCTCGGCGAAAAAACGCGCGATCGATTCGGCCAGCACTGCTCCCACGTCGCGGACTTCCGTGAGCTCGGTGACGCTCGCCTTCATCACTTCGTCAAGCGTTCCGAAATGACGGGCGAGATCACGCGCCGTTGCCTCTCCCACGTGCCGGATGCCCAGAGCGAAAATGAACCGTGCCAATGTGGTTTTCTTGCTTTTCTCGATCGCCCGCAGAACATTGGCAGCGCTTTTCTCCGCCATCCGCGGCAGCGCCGCGAGCGCCGGCAGTTGCAGCCGATAGAGATCCGCCGGCGTGCGCACCATCGCATCAGCGACCAATTGCTCGGCGAGCTTATCGCCTACGCCCTCGATATCGAGTGCATGGCGACTGGCGAAATGCAAGAGCGAGGCCTTGCGTTGTGCCGGACACACGAGGCCGCCGGTGCACCGCGCGGCCGCTTCGCCGGGGAGCCGCACAATGGCCGACGCACATTCGGGACATTGCGCGGGCATCGTGAATTCGCGGGCCGTCGCCGGTCGCTTTTCCGCGAGCACACGCACGACTTCGGGAATGACATCGCCGGCGCGCCGGACGATGACCGTATCGCCGATGCGAACGTCCTTGCGCCGGATCTCGTCTTCGTTGTGCAACGTGGCGTTGGTAACCGTGGCGCCGCCGACGAACACCGCTTTAAGGCGCGCTACCGGCGTAATGGCACCGGTGCGCCCGACCTGAACGTCGATTGCGACGACCTCCGTGACGGCCTCCTCCGCCGGAAATTTGTGGGCGATCGCGTATTTCGGCGCACGTGCGACAAATCCAAGCTGCCGCTGCTGCTCGAAATCGTCGACCTTGTACACGACGCCGTCGATCTCGTAGGGTAGATCCGCGCGCCGGCCGCCGAGCGTGTGGTAGTAGTCGAGCAACGCTCTGATGCCGCGCACAACGGTCCGTTCTTTGCTCACCGGAATGCGCAGCGCTTCGAGCAGAAGCATCAGCGCCGCGTGCGTTGCCGGTGGTGCAACGCCGCCCCACTCCACCGCACCAATGCCGTAGGCAAAAAAAGCAAGCCGCCGGGTGGCGGTGATGCGCGAGTCGAGCTGGCGCAAGCCGCCGGCGGCGGCGTTGCGCGGATTGGCGAATACCCGTTCGCCGCGCGCCGCCTGCGCCGCGTTTAGCGCCGCGAAGTCGCGTTTGAGCATCAGTACTTCTCCGCGAACTTCAAGCAACGGGGGCAATGCCTTGGCGTTGAGCGTGATGGGGACCGACCCGACTGTCTTTAGGTTCGCGGTGACATTCTCGCCGGTGTAGCCGTCGCCGCGCGTGGCCGCCACCACCAGCGTCCCGCGCTCGTAGGTCAAATTGATCGCCAGACCATCGAACTTGGGCTCCACCGCGTAGCGGATCTCGCTGAGTTCGAGGGTTTCACGCACGCGGCGATCAAAGGCTAAGGCTTCGTCGTCAGTGAACGCGTTGTTCAGCGACAGCATCGGCAGGCGATGCGTGACGGGCTCGAATACACTCGCGGGACCGCTGCCGACGCGCTGCGTCGGCGAGTCGGGGGTGATGAGCGCGGAGTAACGCTGTTCGAGCGCCTGCAGCTCGCGGAAGATCGTGTCGTATTCGGCGTCGCCTATCGCCGGAGCATCCAGGACGAAATAGCGATAGTTGTGTGCTGCCAGCTCGCGCCGCAGCTCGGCTGCGCGCCGGGCGGCGGCGGCGGGAGCAATGCCCTCGCGCGGCTCGCTCGACGCCATCACGCGCCGAACAGCGCGATGGCGCGCGGACTCCCGGGCTCGATGCCGTAATGCGCCAATGCATCGCTCGCGCTTTGCACCTGCTCGCGAATCGCTGCCAGCGCCGGGTCGTCAAGCGGACGGCGATTGTCGTCGACCAGGTCGGCGGAGAGCGTATGCGCCATGCGCTTCGCGGCTAGTTTCATATGGTCGAACGTCCGCAGCGGGTCGACCACCCGCGGCACGTCCAGCACGAACACCACACCGT
>JBPCLS010000315.1:0-6924 GCA_051003055.1 Casimicrobiaceae bacterium | reverse complement strand
CTCGCCGGCTATCTCGTCGGCAAGCTCGTACTCTTCCTGCGCGTGCGCCATCAGGAAGCGGTCGGCTACGACGAATTCTTGGCGCTCGGCCTCATCGCTTTGTCCTATGGCGTGGCGCTGTTGGCACATACCTACGGGTTTCTCGCAGTGTTCGCAGCGGGCCTAGCCCTGCGCCGCGTTGAAGACCCACCAACCGCCTCAACCGACTCGTTGGCGGCAGTCGTCACCGCAAAGACTCCGGGGACGCCCGAGACCGTCGAAGCGCTTGCCATCGATCCGCGGCACGCGACCAACTATCTGACCCACGCGGTGCTAGCGTTCAACGAACAGTTGGAGCGGATCGTCGAAGTCGCGTTGGTATTGATTATCGGCGCGATGCTCGCGTATACCATCGCATCGCCGGCGATCTGGTGGTTCCTTCCATTGCTGTTCCTCGCGATCCGTCCGGTGTGTGTGCTGTTGAGCCTGGCCGGCTCTGCCACCAGCCGGCATCAGCGTGCGCTCCTGTCATGGTTCGGCATTCGCGGCATCGGATCGATCTACTACCTGATGTACGCGATCAATCACGGGCTCACCGCCGAAACCACCCGGCAGTTCATCGCGCTGACATTGGCCGTCGTCGTTGGCTCAATCATCGTGCACGGCATTTCGGTGACGCCGCTGATGGAGCATTACGCGCGCCGCAAGAAACGGCGCAAACGCTAGCGCAAAGACCAGGTAACCCTAGAGCAGGGGGTGCCCGTCCCGACCGCACCAGGTTGCGAGACACGCGACCTGACCAGCTTCCGGTGGTGCTGCCGCCATTCGCCTGCCGCCGCGTGAACGATGCGCGGTTTTCCAATCAGTGCTTTCCAATGTTTCGCTCTCGTTGACACTTGTATTACATGCGTATATGCTCATATGACGATGAAAGTTGTCACCTCGCGCAACGGGCGCAAGCCACGCATCGCGGCACCCCCAATCGGTGATGAGCTCGATGAAGTGTTCGCCGTCGTCGCCCGGTACTTCGGTCTGCTCTCGGAACCGACCCGCCTCAAGATACTGCACACGATTTGCCAGGATGAGCGGTCGGTGTCAGCCATTGTCACGGCGACCGGAGCGACGCAGACCAATGTCTCACGGCACCTTGCCATGTTGCACCAGGCAGGGGTTGTGAGCCGGCGCCGGGAGAAGAACGCCGTTTACTACCGCGTGACCGATCCGGAATTCGTCGAGGTGTGCCGGACCGTATGCGTGCAGATCGCCGGCCGCATCGATGCGCGGCAACCGTTGAAGCGCGGCTTGCTGGACTTTGCCGCGCACTAAACTTTCGCTTCGAAAAGTTGCGGGTCACCGGGATCATTAGCAATGACAGCACACAGGATCACCGGCCGTATTCGCCCGGCGCCCGAAAACCATTTATCCGCGCCACCCGATCGACAACGACGCAGCTTCCTGCGGAGCGCCGTGATTGCGGGTGGCGGGACGCTCGCCGCCGGGATCGCGCTACGGACCGGGACCGCGGGCGCGCAGGACGCAGCGAAAAATCTTCCGCCGAGTGTGCCGGAGTGGTCCAGGACCCTCGGCGCGCCGGTCCTCGCCATGCCCTACGGTGTGCCCGCGAAATACGAGGCCTCCGTCAAGCGGCGCGAAAGTCCGGGTCTCACGCGCACGCCGCATTCGTCGGTTTCGTTCACGCCGCTGCAGAATCTGTTCGGAATCATCACTCCGTCCGGCCTGCACTTCGAGCGGCATCATGCCGGCATGCCCGATGTCGATCCGCATCAGCACCGGCTGATGATTCATGGTCTGGTGCGAGAACCCCGCGTCTACACAATGGACGACTTGGTGCGCTTTCCCTCGGTGTCGCGCATCCATTTCATCGAATGTGGCGCCAACACGGGCATGGAATGGGGCAACGTCGCGGTCCCGACGGTCCAATATACGCACGGCATGCTCGCCTGCAGCGAATGGACGGGAGTGCTTTTGTCGACGTTGCTGGACGAGGTCGGTATCGATTCGAAACGTGCGAAATTCGTGCTTGCCGAAGGCGCGGATGGCGCTGCGCTCACGCGCACGGTCCCGCTGGCCATGGCGCTCGATGATGTCATCGTCTGCTATGGACAAAACGGCGAGATGCTTCGTCCGGAACAGGGCTATCCGCTGCGCTTGCTGGTGCCCGGAGTGCAGGGTGTGTCGAGTGTGAAGTGGCTGCGGCGAATCGAAGTGGGCGACTCTCCGTGGAATACGCGCGAGGAATCGCTGCACTACGTCGACATGATGCCCGGCGGCAAGCATCGCCAATACACCTGGCTGCACGAAGCCAAAAGTGTCATCACGAGTCCGTCGGGCGGACAGGTTTTGCTCGATCGCGGATTTCACGAGATCACCGGCCTCGCGTGGTCAGGCCGCGGAAAGGTCAAGCGCGTCGACGTTTCGGTTGATGGGGGCAAGAACTGGCGCACTGCGCGATTGCAGGAGCCGGTTCTGACCAAGGCGTTGACGCGATTCCGCAGCGATTGGACGTGGAACGGCGGACCTGCACTTTTGCAGTCGCGCGTCACCGATGGCACCGGTTATGTGCAACCGCAGATCCGGCAGTTGCGCGCCGTGCGCGGGACCCGGTCGATCTATCACAACAATGCGATCCAGACGTGGCGTGTCGAGGCAACTGGCGAGGTGACCAATGTGCAGGTGCTCTAGCCTGGGTTTGCTGCGGCTGACCCTTCTGCTCCTCTGCGCGATACCGATCTTGTCCAGCGCGGCGCCGGCCAACGCGGTGAGCGTCGGCGTCCCGCCAAAGTATGGTTTCGGCAAACCTGCGACGAGAGCGGAAATCGCCGGCTGGGATATCGATGTGCGCCCGGACGGCACCGGGCTGCCCAAGGGCCGCGGGTCGGTGGCGCAGGGCCAGGCGATTTACGACGAGAAATGCGCGAGCTGCCACGGCACGTTCGGCGAGTCCAATAGCTACATGCCAATCGCCGGCGGCGTGGGTTCGCTCGCCACCGACCAGCCGGTGCGCACGACGGGCAGCAAGCTCAATTACGCGACGACGCTGTGGGATTACATCAATCGCGCGATGCCGTTCCAGGCGCCGCAGACACTGCGCCCGGACGAGGTCTATGCGCTCACCGCCTACGTGCTGCATTTGAACGACATCGTGCCGGCTGACACAGTGCTAGATCAGACGTCGCTGCCGAAACTGAAAATGCCCAACCGTGACGGCTTTACCACCGACCACGGCCTGATGCGGCGCGATGGCAAGCCGGATACGCAAAACTCTCCGTGCATGACCAACTGCGCGAGCGAGGTCCGACTGTCGTCGGAAATGCCCGATTACGCGCGCGACCAGCATGGCAATCTGGCCGAGCAGACGCGGCCATCCCGCGCCGCCGCCGCGCTGCCCGGTGCGGGAAAGCCCGCGGCGGTACCCGTCAAAGGGGGCGCCGAACTCGCCAAGGCGGCCGCGTGCATGGCGTGCCACGGCATCGAGCAAAAGATCGTGGGCCCCGGATTCCGCGAGATCGCCGCGAAATACCGCGGCGCCGCCGGCGCGGAATTAAATCTTGCCGAGAAGGTCAAAATGGGCAGCGTAGGCGTTTGGGGGGCGAGTTCCATGCCCGCGCAGCCGCAGGTCAAGCCGGCCGACACCAGGACAATTGTCCAGTGGATTCTGGCGGGGGCGAAGTAACGGCGCAGCAGGGGTCACAACGGCGGGGGCACGACGCAGGCCAGCGGGGACCAGGCTGCGGGCACGTCGCGACCGGCTGGTTTAGAATATGCGACCGCATTTCGCATCAGTCACGCATCAATAGTCCGGAGAGACGAATATGTACATGAAACGCAGGGAAGTATTGAAGACTGGCGGGAGCATCACCTTGCTCGCACTCATTACGGCCGCCGGTTGGGCGCCGCCGCGCGAGGCGCTGGCCGCCGACTCTTGGAACAAGGCCGCGTTCGATACCAAGTCGATGGACGAAACGACCAAGGCGCTCGGCGGAACGACCCCCGCGCCAAGCAAGGACATCACGTTTTTTCAGACTCCGGACATCGCCGAGAATGGCGCCGTCGTGCCCGTCGGTGTAACCAGTGCGATCCCCAAGACGGAGTCGATTGCGATTCTCGTCGAAAAGAATCCGAACATGGTTGCGGCGATGTTCGATATTCCCGCGGGGACCGAACCTTCGATTTCGACACGCGTGAAAATGGGCCAGAGCTCGAACATCTACGCGCTGGTCAAGGCGGACGGCAAGTATTACGTCGCGTCAAAGGAAGTCAAGGTTACGCTGGGCGGTTGCGGCGGTTGACGCGCAGTTGACACTAACGAATTGACTGGAGCTTGACATGGCAGATCCAATGCGAATCCGCGCCAACGTCGTCGGCGACGCAACCGAAGTGAAGGTGTTGATGAATCACGAAATGGAGACCGGCCTGCGCAAGGATGCGCAAGGCACGACGATCCCGGCGTGGTTCATTCAGAACGTGACGGCGACGCACAACGGCAAGACCGTGCTGTCGGCGCAATGGGGTCCGGCTGTCTCGAAGAACCCGTTTCTGTCGTTCAAATTCAAGGGCGGCGCCAAAGGCGAGAAGGTCCAGATCACGTGGACCGACAACAAAGGCGACAAGCGTACCGACGAAGCAACGATCGCCTAAGGGCGCGGTAATCTTCACGCTGCTATCGCGCAACATCGACAAAAGCAAGGTGATTGCCGCGGCGAGCATCGTGCCCTCGGGGGTGGCGGAGGTCGCCAAACTGCAGGCCAAGGAAGGGTTCGTGTATCTGCGGCCCTAAGTACGGGAGCGCCTAAAGTCACGTGTTTCCGGACGCGAATAGCGTTCGGCCTGGGTCTATTTAGGAGGCGTCAATGAAGCTCGTTTATCCGCGCGTTTTCGCGCGCGCCGGGATGTTTGTTTTTTCCGCGGCGATCGCCGGGGTCGTGACCGTTGCGTTGGCGCAGAATTCCACCGTCGAAGGAATCGCCAAGTACCGCGCGGCGCTGCAGGACGGCAATCCGGCCGAGCTGTGGGAAGCCCGCGGCGAAGGCCTTTGGAAGACCGCTCGCGGTCCCAATAAAGTATCGCTTGAAAAATGCGATTTGGGACTTGGGCCTGGTGTTGTCAAGGGAGCGTATGCGCAGCTTCCGAAATACTTCGCCGACGCCGACCGCGTGATGGATCTCGAAACCCGCATCGTGCATTGCATGGTCACGTTGCAGGGGTACACGCCGGCGGACGCTAAGAAGAATCCCTTCGGCAGCGGTGATCGCAAGGCGGACATGGAAGCGTTCGTCGCGTACGTCACGGCGGAATCCCGCGGGATCAAGATGAACGTCTCCGCGAACCACCCGAAAGAGCAGGAGGCGTACCGCTTGGGCGAGAAGGTGTTCTTCTTCCGGGGAGGTTCGCACGATTTTTCCTGCGCGACGTGCCACCTTGAGGACGACAAGAGAATCCGCCTGCAGGGCTTGCCGAACCTGATGAAGCTCGAGGGTGCGCAGCGAGCGTATACAACGTGGCCGGCGTACCGCATGTCGCAAGGGGAGCTGCGGTCATTCCAATGGCGGCTCTATGAGTGCTTCCGCCAGCAACGGTTTCCAGAGCTCGAATTCACGTCCGATGCGTCCGTTGCGTTGACGATGTTCCTGGCCCGCAACGCCAACGGTGCGGCGTTCGATGCGCCGGCTATCAAGCGTTAGCGCACTAGACTTTAGGAAGGAAGAATATGCGCAACGGAAAGATGGGTCGGGCCGGTGCGATCAGCGCCGCAATGATTATGGTTGGCTGCGCGACGCCGCTGACGGACGAGCAGATTGGCGCGAAGGCGACGGAAATGCTCAAGAGCTCGTTCAAGGCCCACGGGCAGGCCGGAATGGACCGGCTCGACCAGGACGAAACGCAGCGGCTGTGCACGCAATACGCCGGCAAGGATCTTCCGAAGGAGGTCAGCGAAAGAGTTGAAAAGTTGAACCTGCAGACGGTCAAGTGGCCTGCGGACGGAAAATATTTGGGAGATTTCAAGAACGGCGAGCGCGTGGCGCAGGAAGGTCGCGGCAAGCAGTTTTCGGACGATCCCAAAGGACCAGTCGGCGGCAACTGCTATGCATGCCATCAGCTCGCACCGCAGGAAGTTTCCTACGGCACGATCGGCCCGTCGCTGCACCACTTTGGAAAGCTTCGGGGCTACAACGACGACACTCGCAAGTACGCCTACGGCAAGATTTGGAACGCGGAAGCCTATTCCGCATGCTCCAACATGCCGCGCTTCGGCCACTCGCAAATTCTCTCCCAGCAGCAGATCAAGGACCTGGTTGCGCTGTTGATGGACCCCGACTCGCCGGTCAACAAGTGACCCGGAGGTGAATCGCCGCGATTTCCTGCAGGCGATCGCCGCGGCCGCTGCCGCCGGTTTGCCGGTCGGCGCCGCTGCGTCACTGGAGCTATCCACCGGTGCCAAGTTCTACGACACGCTGACACCGCTCGGCAATGTCAGCGTCATGCATTTCACCGATTGTCACGCGCAGCTCCTGCCGATTCACTTCCGCGAGCCCAGCGTCAACCTCGGTCTGGCCGACTCGTGGGGCAAGCCGCCGCATCTCGTCGGTGAGCATCTGCTTAGACACTTCGGCATCAAGCCCGGAACACGCGACGCGCATGCGTTCACGTTTCTCGATTTCGCGCGCGCGGCCAGGACTTATGGACAGATGGGTGGCTTCGCGCATCTCGCCACGCTCATCAAACGCCTGAAAGCGTCGCGGCCCGGCGCGCTGCTGCTCGACGGAGGGGATTCCTGGCAAGGCTCGGCGACCGCGCTGTGGACGAAGGGGCAGGACATGATCGACGCGTGCAAGTTGCTCGGCGTCGACGTAATGACCGGGCACTGGGAGTTCACCCACGGCGCGCAACGCGTCAAGGAAGTCGTCGAGCGTGACCTTGCGGGGA
>JBPCLS010000314.1:0-5695 GCA_051003055.1 Casimicrobiaceae bacterium | reverse complement strand
AGGATGATCGAGCGCACGCGCACCAGCGCAACCGCGATCGAATAACACCAGGCGGCGAGCGCCATGACCAGCATTCCCGACAACATGAGCGTCGCCATCCGCGGCGCGCTGGTCACACTGACGGACGCGCCCTGGTGCAACGTGTTCCACCACTGCACGGAAAAATAGATGATCGGCACGTTGATCGCTCCGACCAGCGTCAAAAGCGCGCAGGCGCGATCAGCGCGGCCCGGATCGTCGATCGCCTGGCGCAGCGCGATCACGCCGAGATAGAGAAACAGCAAAATAAGCTCCGAAGTCATCCGCGCATCCCACGCCCAATACGTACCCCATGTGGGCCGCCCCCACAACGCGCCGGTCCACAACGCGACGAACGTCATCAGCGCGCCGGTTGGCGCCAGCGCCTGCGCCATCATCGCGGAGAGGCGCGTATTAAACACCAACGCGAGCGCGCTCCAGAATGCCATCGCGAGATAGATCAGCAGCGACATCCACGCCGCGGGAACGTGAACGAAAATGATGCGATACGCCTCGCCTTGTTGCGCGTCCGTCGGCGCCAGCACGAACCCGATGTACAAACCAGCGAACGCCAGCAGTGCCGCGGGGACCGCGAACCACGGAGCGAGCGCGCTCGCCAGCGGATAGAAGGAGACGGGCGACGAATACCGGAACCAGTTCACGTTATGGCTTTTCGTGCGCAATGTCGAGTCACGCATTGTCGAGTCAAGGATCCGAAATCATTGATGTAGGCTTTAGCTGCGCGCAGTCCACTCGGGAAACTTAATCGAGCGCAATCCGCACCGCAGCCGCAGCGGCGAACGGCGCGCCCACGATGGCGATAAGCAGCCCCGCGCCGAGCAGCGAGAGGTTGGCCGCCGCGCCCAAGCCCACGCGCATCGCATCGACCGCGCCCGCACCGAAGATCAACACCGGGACGTACAACGGGAGAATCAACAACGCAACCAGACTACCTGCGCCACGCACGCCCAAGGTCAGCGCGGCGCCGATCGCCCCCAGCAACGAGAGAATCGGTGTACCCAACAGCAAACCTGCGCTCAATACCGTGATCGCTTCGGAATCAAGCTCGTATTGCAAAGCCAGAAGCGGTGCCAGCAACACGATGGGCAACCCCGTCGTCAGCCAATGCGCCGCTATTTTACCGGACACCAATGCGGCGAGCGGATACGGCGACAGGGCGATCTGCTCGAGCGTGCCATCCAGAAGATCGGCTGCGAAAAGGCGCGGGAGCGATAAGAGCGATGCCAGTAACGCCGCCACCCACAACACCGCCGGCGCCATCGCCGCCAGCAGGCCGCGATCCGGCGTCGCCGCAAGCGGAAACAGCGACACGACAATCACATAGAACGACAAATGCACGGCAAGTTCCATGCGGGAACGCAGCGCGAGCCCAAGATCGCGTTGCAACGCCCAACCGATTCCGGCCCACGCGGCGAAGTCGCGCGCCGTCCCTTGCGTGGCGAGGATAGGCAAGATAGCGGGAAGGCGTTTCATGGCGCCAGCGCAAGAGTAGTAACCCGCGCGGGTCCAAGCGCCAATGGCTGATGCGTCGTTGCGACAACGCACCCGTGCCGTGCGAGATGGCGCGCGATCAGGTCGCTCAAGATTGTCGCTCCAGCAGCGTCGAGCGCTGTCGCCGGCTCGTCGAGCAGCCATAAGGTTCTGCGGGCGAGTGCCAATCGCGCGAGTGCAACTCGCCGGCGCTGGCCTTGCGACAGCACGCGCACCGGCAAGCATGATTGCCGATCCAGTGCGACCGCGCTCAACGCCGCGCGAACCTCGTCGACTCGCGCGGGGTCGCCCGACAGCGCCAGCAACATCATCAGGTTTTCCTGCGCCGTTAGCTCGTCCTTCAATGCCGGCAGATGCCCAACGTACGCCACATCCTGTCGCACCGCCGCCGAGAAGGCGCTGATCTCTGCGCCACGCCAGCGGACGCTACCGGCGTCCGGCGCCGTCAAGCCCGCAAGGATGCGCAACAACGTCGTCTTACCACTGCCGTTGGCTCCGGTGACGAGCAGCACTTCGCCACTACCGACGGTAAACGTCAGATCGGCGAAGAGGTGCGTGAAACCCCGGCGCGCGGTCAGGTTGTGCGCTCTGAGCATGCGTCAGGGTACGCGCCGATCAGGGTACGAACCGATCGAGCACCACGCGAACATCGCGTGTGCCCGGCGCCACCGGCGCGCTCTTGCCGGAGAGATCGCCGCTGGCAGGCGTTGCGTTACCTGTCTTGGAAACCCGCGCTTCGACGACAACCCGTTGCGCGTTGGAAAGGACTGCACCAGGGGCCATCGCCATTTCGTCGGTGAGGCGGAAGCGTTGCGGCCATGTTCCCGCAGTCAGCTTGACCGCGGCCAGCGGCATGCGGCCGCCGTCGGGATCGCGCGCAAAAATAAAGAGCGTGTCACCGGCACCGACGTTGGCCGCGAGCGCCGGCGCGAGCTCTACGCTGCCTTCCACACTTTTCGATCCTGCGCCTTTGGATCCCGACAATGCTGCAGGTGGCGCGGCCTTGCCGCCCGCTGCACTGTTGCGTCGCGCTTCGAGCTCCGCCAGGACCTCGTCGATGCGCGCACGATCGGCGCTGCCCTCGGGCACGACGGCGCGCAACCGCCGCCAGTAACCGATCCCCGCGTTGAGGTCGTCTTGTTCGATCGCGGCGGTCGCGAGCAACGCGAGCGTCTTCGGATGGTTGGCGTCGAGTGCGAGGGCGCGCTTGAGCAACGCCACCGGTTGTCCGGCGAGGCGTTCTCCTTGTGCGAGCGCGCTTGCCTCCGCCTGATCGGCAAGGAGCGCGGCGCTTGCGGGCAGACGTTGCGAAGCCTGCGCAAATGCCTGCGCAGCCTCGGCAAATCGGCCCAACGTAACAAACGACCGGCCGAGAAGAGCCCAGCCGTTCCCGTCTTCGGGATTCGCTTTCATGCGCACGTGGAGCGCTTCGACCATTGCTGTCATCTGTGCCGGCGTGGTTGCCGGGCGAACTACACTCGGAGTCATCGCTTCTGGGTTGCCCAGCACTACGTACATCACGAGAGCGGCGACGGGAATGATGCAGAGGAGCGCACCGCCAGCTACGCGTTGCGAGCGCGCATGTAGCGCATTGCGCTCGGGTTCCACTTGGGCGAGTTCGCCGCCTAGGCGCGTAACCAGTTCCGCCATTGCCGTCTCCCGCTCGCCGATGTCGATCAGACCAGCCGTGTAATCCGCGTCGATCTGCCGTTGATAATCGCGAAAGATTGCTGTGGCGACAGCATCGTCACCCTGAGCGGCGGCGGCAGCCTTGTCACCACGCGCCTCGTCGCGCCTGCCGCGAAAGAGCGGCCACACAAGCGCGGCGAGCGTCGCACCGACCAGCGCGAGGGCGAGCGCCCAAAAAAGTGGCGATGCGATCATGGGTCAAGACATGGGATAAGAATGCAGCGAAGACCGTCGCTCTTGCTTAGAGAAGGTGCCGGCGATTATAGCGGCGCAGGGCGAGGCCTATGAGGAGGTTTATCATTGATTGAATCGCGCAAGCAGTGCGCGGCTTAATCAGAAGCTCCTTGGGAACTAGAGGCCATGCCGGACAAGGACATTCGCGAAGCGTCGCTTGAGTATCATCGCCAGGCGCCGGCGGGCAAGATTTCGATCTTGCCGACCAAGCAGCTCACCAATCAGCGTGATCTGGCGCTCGCATACACACCGGGAGTTGCCGCTGCCTGCGACGAAATCGTCCGCGAGCCCGCGGAGGCATCGACGCTTACGGCGCGCGGCAACCTGATCGGCGTGGTGACCAACGGCACGGCCGTTTTGGGCTTGGGCGCCATCGGTCCGCTGGCCGCAAAGCCGGTGATGGAAGGCAAGGCCGTGCTGTTCAAGAAATTTGCTGGAATCGACTGCTTCGACATCGAGCTTGCCGAACGCGATCCCGACAAGCTGGTCGACATGATCGTCGCGCTCGAGCCGACGTTTGGCGGCATCAATCTCGAAGACATCAAATCGCCCGAGTGCTTCTATATCGAGCGCCGCTGTCGCGAGCGGATGCGCATTCCGGTGTTTCACGACGATCAACACGGCACGGCGATCATCGTTGGCGCGGCAATCGTCAACGGTCTGCGCGTTGTCGGCAAGGCGATTTCCGACGTGAAGCTCGTGTGCTCGGGAGCGGGCGCCGCGGCGCTGGCGTGCCTCGATCTCTTGGTAAGCCTGGGTATTCGGCGCGAAAACATCTGGGTAGCTGACATCAAGGGTGTCGTGTATGCCGGCCGCACCGAAGAGATGGACGACAACAAGGCGCGTTATGCGCAAGCCACGACCGCGCGCACGCTCGCCCAGATCCTGCCCGGTGCCGACATTTTTCTTGGTCTCTCGGCCGCGCGTGTGCTCAAACCCGAATGGCTGGGCGCGATGGCGACGCGACCGCTGATTCTCGCGCTCGCGAACCCCGAACCCGAAATCATGCCCGATGTCGCGAAGGCGGCACGGCCGGATGCGGTCATCGCCACGGGCCGCTCCGATTTTCCGAATCAGGTCAACAACGTCCTGTGCTTTCCCTTCATTTTTCGCGGTGCGCTGGACGTCGGCGCCACGACAATCAACGAGGCGATGAAGCTCGCCTGCGTGGGGGCGATCGCTGAGCTTGCGATGGCCGAACAGTCGGACATCGTTGCCCACGCGTACAAGCTGCAAGACTTGAGCTTCGGTCCCGACTATCTGATCCCGAAACCGTTCGATCCGCGCCTGATCGTGATGATCGCTCCCGCGGTCGCCAAAGCGGCGATGGAGTCGGGTGTGGCGACGCGCCCAATCGCCGACTTCGCCGCGTATCGTGAACGTCTGACGCAGTTCGTGTATCACTCCGGATTGCTGATGAAGCCGATTTTCCAGGCGGCCAAGAAAGCGCCCAAGCGCATTGTCTATGCGGAAGGCGAGGAAGAGCGCGTGTTGCGTGCCGTCCAAGTCGTCGTCGACGAGGAACTCGCGTACCCCATTCTTATCGCCCGCCCTGCGGTGCTCGAGCGGCGCATCCAGCGCTATGGTCTGCGCATTAGACCTGGCGTTGATTTCGAAGTCATCAATCCCGAATCCGACGACCGCTACCGTGACTACTGGACCGAATATTTCCGACTTACCGAGCGCAAGGGCGTGTCGCAAGCCGACGCGCGAATCGAGATGCGCCGCACGCATACGCTGATCGGCGCGATGATGATTCATCGCGGCGAAGCCGACGGCATGCTGTGCGGCACGTTCGGGGCGCACGGATTGCACCGCCATTACATCGAGCAGGTAATCGGATTGCGCAAGGGAGTTCGCACTTGCGCGGCGATGAATGCGCTGATGCTCCCGAACCGGACGGTGTTCATCGCCGACACATACGTCAACCCCGACCCGACGCCGGAGCAGGTCGCGGAAATCGCGCTCCTCGCGGCGGAAGAAATTCGCCGCTTCGGTATCACGCCCAAAGTGGCGCTCCTTTCGCATTCCAGTTTCGGGTCGTCGACGCACCCTCAGGCCCGCAAAATGCAGCAGGCGCTCGGCCTGATCAACCTGATGGAGCCTGATCTTGAGTGCGACGGCGAGATGCACGGCGATGCCGCGCTGTCCGAAGACGTGCGGTTGGCCGCGTTTCCCAACTCACGCTTGAAGGGCGAGGCCAACCTCTTGATGATGCCGACCATCGATGCGGCGAACATTT
>JBPCLS010000313.1:0-3703 GCA_051003055.1 Casimicrobiaceae bacterium | reverse complement strand
TGCCAGCGCGCACATTGCGCTGAACAGGCAGATTACTGGCTTCGACCGCATGCGTATCTCCTCCAAAATTTCCTGCAAAAACGCTAGAACGAGTAGCTTACGCTGGCGGCGATGAAGTCGCGGTCTTTCAGCGGATTGGCGCCTGTGGCGAAATCCCGGCTTTGGCCAGGCGGGATCGCTCCGGCGTCCGTTCCCGAGTAGGTTCTTCCGCCGAAAAAGTTGGTATAGGCGATGTCGGCTGCCCAGTTCTGGCGCAAGTTGAAATTGAATCCCAGGGTGACCGCCTTGGTGCCTTGATTGAACGTCGGGCTCACGCCACGGACATCGTGCGCGAACGCGAGGCGTGGCGATACGGTAACCGCTCCGATGGCGTTGAAATAATCGAGCCGGCCCACCAGACGGTAGCCCCACGAACTCTCGGTCGCAAAACCTTCGCCACCCGGCTGCACTGAGCCCGCCGAGGCTCCGGCGAACGAACCCGGCGCCGGCAATTGCACTCCGGGCCCCGAAAACAGCAAGCCGCCCGGCAAGTCGAGGTTGGTGTAGCCGACCTCGCCGACGACCACGAATTGCTCGGCGCCCAGTTGCGGGCCAAACACTTTGGTCGCGGTTACTTGAGCCTGGTGCATTTTCACGCGGCGATAACCTTGGATCTCCGTGCCGACGGGAATCACCTGGGTACCAGTGACGTTGTTCGGGAACCCCAGCGTCGCGAGCAGCACCTCGATCGGCGCGAGCTGCAACGGCTGGTTGGGCCGATACGAGTATTCGCCTTGCAGCGCGATGCCGTACGGGGCGCCCGTGCTGAAGCTCACTCCCCAGAGGCGAATGTCTTCAGGGTACTCGACGAAATAGCGTGCGCTGCCGCCGCCCGCCGGCACGTTGGCCAGGTTGGTCGTCGTGCCCCGTATCGTGCTCACCAGCGGCAGGCGGCTGTGATAATTCAAGTAGTAGACACCGATTTCCGAGTTGTTCAGCGCCTCCAGAAAAAAGCGCGCCGCGAGACCATATTGACCTTGCTCGTCGGGGTCGCGGTCGGCGCCCCGCGGCACCCACACCTGCGCCGTTGCGGCAGTCGGCCCCACCGGGGGCACGAGCGCGAACCGGTCGTCGAGACGGCGGCCGAAACCGATAAAGGCGCGACCGCCGCCATCGGAAATGAAATCGTTCGAGCTGAAGTAGGTGCCGCGCGGGTCGATCTCGGTTCTCGACCAGTTGGTCTGGTAATAGCCTTCCAGCGTGACTCGCTCGGTCACCTCCTGCGTGATCCACAGGATTCCGCTCGGGAGCAACGCCTCCTTGATTTCCGCGCCGGGCGTACGCAGCCGCGCCACGTCGACGGGATTGATGACGTTGATACCGTTGGGAATGAACGTGCTCTCGCCCCAACTCACCACTTGCCTGCCGGCGCGGATCGTGAGATTGCGGCCGCCGACATCGAACTGGCCACGGAAGAAGACATCCAGGAACTCGAAATCGGAGCCGATCCGGGACTTGGCAATGGAGGAGAGTTCGTCCTTGCGCTCGACAGCGTGGTCGTAGAAGTAGAGGACCCGCGTGAAAAAGCCGAAGTTGCGGTACTTGCGGTCAAGCTCGTGCGTGACCTTGAAGAGCGTCGAAAAGACATCGCCGCGGTCATAGTTGAGATCGCCGTCGTCATCGTTGACCGAGCGCGAAGTGCCGCCGTTCGTGATTCCGATCAATGCCGGATCGCGCCGTTCTACCCGCCACGCCGCGCCCACCGAAATGGTCGTATCGAAGCTGCCCTTGACGTCGCCTCGCTGGAACTCGAAGGCCTCCGCCGGCCCAGCACCATACAGCGCCATCGCAGCCGCGACGGCCAGCGCCTGTCGCGGAAGTCGGACATTTCGCGTCATCATGCCTCTCCTTGAACGGTAGGTAACGCGAGCGGGGTGCAATCGCTACGTTTTTCTCTAGATTCCGGCAAGCGCGCTTTCTTTGTGTTTTCGCAGCCGGATGTAATGGTGCTGCCTGCCGAGCCCGTTGTCTATAGCAGCGACCGATTGGCGCAGCCAAGGTCTCTGGCTTGGCGCAAATCTACAACGAGCGATAGGTCCGAGACCGACACGCAGCGCTGCGCATGACGAAACGCTATAAAAAGGTCGAGGCGGTGCGACTTACCCCAACAAATCGCTGGACACTTTGCGCCCGCGCGCTACTCGCGGCGCAGCTTCGACCGCGCCTTTGCCACGGCGTCGCGCCTCTGCGTCCAGCACGGGTTTCAGGTAGGCGCCGGTGTAACTCGCGGCAACCGCGGCAATGTGCTCGGGTGGACCTTCGGCGACGACCGTGCCGCCGCCGGCGCCGCCCTCGGGTCCCAAATCAATCACCCAATCGGCGGTCTTGATCACATCCAAGTTGTGCTCGATGACGACGACAGTATTGCCATGGTCGCGCAGGCGATGCAACACGGTGAGCAACATCTCGATGTCGTGGAAATGCAGACCGGTCGTCGGCTCGTCGAGAATATAGAGGGTGCGTCCGGTGTCGCGCTTGGAGAGTTCGAGTGCCAACTTCACTCGCTGTGCCTCGCCGCCGGACAGCGTGGTCGCGGACTGGCCGAGCGTGATGTAACCCAGTCCGACGTCGAGCAGCGTCTGCAGCTTGCGCGCCACGGACGGCACCGGCTCGAAGAACGCGAATGCGTCTTCGACCGTCATCGCCAGCACATCGTGAATGTTCTTGCCCTTGTAGCGGATTTCCAGCGTTTCGCGGTTGTACCGCTGACCGTGACATACATCGCACGACACGTAGACGTCGGGCAGGAAGTGCATCTCGACCTTGATGAGGCCATCGCCCTGGCACGCTTCGCAGCGTCCACCCTTGACATTGAATGAAAATCGTCCGGGCCCGTAGCCACGCTCGCGCGCGTCCCTTACCTGCGAGAAGAGATCCCGGATCGGCGTGAACAACCCGGTGTACGTCGCTGGATTCGAGCGTGGCGTACGGCCGATCGGTCCCTGATCGACACTTACCACCTTGTCGAAATGGTCGAGCCCTTCGATCTCGCCAAATGCGGCAGGCTCTTCCGCGCTGTCGTACAGATGGCGCGCGACAGCGTTATACAGCGTGTCGTTGATGAGCGTGGATTTGCCCGAGCCTGATACTCCGGTAACGCAAACGAAGAGGCCGACCGGCAATTCCAAGGTCACGTCTTGCAAATTGTTTCCTGACGCATTGGTCACGGTGAGTCGGCGTTCGGGATCGCAGCGATGCCGCCGCGCCGGAATCGGAATTTGCCGGTGGCCCGCCAGATACTGTCCGGTCAGCGAATGCGCGGCGCGCCGGATGTCCTCCGGTGTTCCCTGCGCCACGACCTGCCCGCCGTGTTCGCCGGCGCCCGGACCCATGTCCACGACATGATCGGCCGTATTGATGGCTTCCTCATCGTGTTCGACCACGATCACGCTGTTACCCAGATCGCGCAGGTGCCGGAGCGTGCCGAGCAGGCGCTCGTTGTCGCGCTGATGCAGGCCGATCGATGGCTCGTCGAGGACGTACATGACGCCCGTCAGCCCCGAGCCGATCTGGCTCGCCAGGCGAATGCGCTGCGCCTCGCCGCCGGAGAGCGTTTCCGCCGAGCGGTCGAGCGAAAGATAATCAAGACCGACGTTGTTCAGGAACTGTAGCCGGCTGCCAATTTCCTTGACGATCTTGTCGGCGATCGCCGCCTTCTGGCCCT
>JBPCLS010000312.1:0-3976 GCA_051003055.1 Casimicrobiaceae bacterium | reverse complement strand
GGCTTGAGCACACAGCCGTTGGGCGCAAGGTTTCCGCGCAGCACGGCAATGCCGCCGAGCGGCTTGAACGGCTTCGCGATCGGGGTGGTGACCGCCTCGTTGTAATTGACGGCGCGCTTGCAGTTGTCCCAGAGCGAATGTCCGTTGACCGTCGACGCCTTCTTGTGCAGGAACTTGCCGATCTCCCGGACAACGACGGGGACGCCGCCCGCGTAATAGAAATCTTCCATCACGTACTGGCCGGAAGGCATCAGGTTGACGAGGCACGGCATGTCGCGACCCAGGCGGTCCCAGTCGTCGAGCGATACCGGCACGCCCACTCGTCCGGCGATCGCGAGCAAATGCACGACCGCGTTGGTCGAGCCGCCGATCGCGCCGTTGACCATGATGGCGTTTTCGAATGCCTGCTTGGTGAGGATCTGCGACATGCGCAGGTCCTCGTGCACCATTTCGACGATACGCCGGCCCGCCATGCGCGCGAGCACTTTGCGCCGCGAATCGACCGCCGGAATCGCGGCGTTGGTCGGCAATCCCATCCCGAGCGACTCGACCATCGCCGCCATCGTCGACGCGGTGCCCATCGTCATGCAGTGTCCGGCGGAGCGGGACATGCATGATTCGGCTTCGACCATGTCAGCTTCGCTCATCTTGCCGGTCTTCAAGAGCTCGGTGAATTTCCAGACGTGCGTGCCGGAGCCGATATCCTCCCCCCGGAATTTCCCGTTCAGCATCGGCCCACCGGAGACGCCGATCGTCGGCAGATCGCACGACGCTGCGCCCATCAATAACGCAGGCGTTGTCTTGTCGCAGCCCATCAACAGCACGACGCCGTCGAACGGATTGGCGCGAAGCGATTCCTCGACGTCCATCGCGACTTGGTTGCGATAGAGCATCGTCGTGGGCCGCATCAGCGTTTCGCCGAGGCTCATCACCGGGAATTCAAGCGGGAAGCCCCCGGCCTCTAAGATGCCTGCTTTCACGTGTTCGGCGAGCTCGCGAAAGTGCGCGTTGCACGGCGTCACCTCTGACCACGTATTGCAGATGCCGATCACCGGACGGCCGTCGAAGAGGTCGTGCGGAAACCCCTGATTCTTCATCCACGAGCGGTGGACCAGCGCGTCGCGGTCGTGGCGGCCGAACCACTCGGTCGAGCGCAGCACGCGTTTTTTGTTGGAGGGGTTCTTGTTGGAGGGTTTTTTGCTCATGGGCGATGTCCGCCGTATCGAATATGCGCGCGGCGCTACATCACGGCGCCCAAATACCACGGCACGAACTCGCTTTGTCCATACCCGTGTTTTTCACTCTTCGACTTGGCACCCGAGGCGGTGTCGAGCATCAACCGAAACAATTGCTCGCCGACTTCTTCGACCGACGCGTTGCCGTCGGCAATCTCGCCGCAGTTCAAATCGATGTCCTCTTCCTGCTTGATCCAAAGCTGCGTGTTGGTCGAGAGCTTGAGCGACGGCGACGGCGCGCAGCCATACGCCGATCCGCGGCCGGTCGTGAAGACAATCATGTTGGCGCCACCGGCGACTTGACCGGTCGCCGATACCGGGTCGTAACCGGGTGTATCCATGTAGACGAAACCTTTCGCCGTGACCGGTTCCGCGTATTCGTACACGTCGACGAGATTGGTCGTGCCGCCTTTAGCCACGGCGCCCAGCGACTTCTCGAGAATGGTCGTCAGCCCGCCCGCCTTGTTGCCCGGCGACGGATTGTTGTTCATCTCACCACGCTCGCGCGCCGTGTACTCCTCCCACCACTTGATCCGGGAGATGAGCTTCTCGCCGACATCGCGCGAAACCGCGCGGCGGGTCAGCAGATGTTCAGCACCGTAGATCTCCGGCGTCTCCGAGAGAATGGCGGTGCCTCCATGCCGGACCAGCAAGTCCACCGCCGCGCCGAGCGCCGGATTGGCGGTAATGCCCGAGTAACCGTCGGAGCCGCCGCATTGGAGCCCGACGACGATATTCGACGCGGGTACCTGCTGGCGCTCCACGACATTCGCGTGCGGCAGCATCTCGACGATCATCTCGATGCCACGGGCGATGGCTTTGGTCGTTCCGCCGGAGTCCTGGATGCTGAACGTGCGCAGCAACGGGCCTTCCTTCAAGCTTTCCGCGCCGAGCAGCGAGCTGATCTGGTTCGCTTCGCAACCCAGACCGACGACGAGCACTCCCGCAAAATTTGCGTGGCGCGCGTAGCAGCCCAGCGTGCGGCGCAGGATCTGCATGCCCTCTCCATGCGTATCCATGCCGCAGCCCGAGCCGTGCGTGAGGGCAACCACACCGTCGACGTTGGGAAACGACTCCATCCGTTCCCGCCTGAAGTAGTCGGCGATGCCGCGGGCGACCGTCGCCGAGCAATTCACCGTCGACAAGATCCCGATGTAATTGCGCGTCGCCACCTTACCCTGGTGCGGGCCGTCTCCACGCACGATGCCCATGAACGTCGCCGGCGACGAGACATACTGCGTCGGCTTCATGTCGGCGCCGAATGCGTAGTCGCGATCGAACGCGCCCATGACGAGGTTATTGAGGTGCACATGTTCCCCGGGTGCAATGTCCTTGCCGGCGAAGCCGATGATCTGGTTGTAACGCCGGACGGGCTCTCCCGCCTTGATGATGCGGGTCGCGACCTTATGACCGGGCGGGATCAAACCCGCGATCGTGATCTTCTCGTCGAGCAGCGTCGTGCCGCCGACCAGTTGCGAGCGGGCGATCACGACATCGTCGTTGGGATGCAGGCGGATGGTGAGGGAACTTCTGGTCAGCATGATCTTCTCCGTCAGGAATTCATTGCAGCGTCGCGCGGGCGACGGCCAGGCGATCGATCGCGGCGAAATCCCAGTCGATGCCAAGCCCGGGCGCTTCGGGTGGAATGGCATAGCCGTCGCGCATGTTCATCCGCGATGTTGTCACGTCATCGAGCTGCGGAATGTATTCAACCCACGCGCCATTGGGGACCGCGGCCGACAACGACACATGGAGTTCCATCAGGAAATGCGGGCAAACCGGCACGTTGAATGTCTCCGCGAGATGCGCGACCTTGAGCCAAGGCGTGATGCCGCCGATACGCGCGCAATCCACTTGGACGATGGAACACGCACCCCGTTCAAGATACTCCCGGAAATGTGCCGGGTGGTAAAGCGATTCGCCCACGGCGATCGGCATCGTCGCTTTCGCGGCGAGTTCTACATGACCGCCAAGGTCTTCCGCCGGCAGCGGCTCCTCGAACCAGCCGAGCATGACGTCGCGGTAGGCGTTTGCGCGCCGGCACGCTTCCGCCACGGTGAATGCCTGGTTTGCATCCACCATCACTTCGAACATATCGCCAACCGCGGCGCGCACGGCGGACAGCCGAGCCACGTCCTCGGCAATCGACGGCTTCCCGACCTTCAATTTGGCGCCCTTGAAACCTTGCGCTTGCGCTGCCACCGCTTCGTCGACCAGTTGCTGCTGCGAATGGTGCAGCCAGCCGCCCTCGGTCGTGTACATGGGGACCTGCGATTGCGCGCCGCCGGCCACTTTCCACAACGGCTCACCTGCGCGCTTGCATTTCAAGTCCCACAGCGCCGAATCGATCGCCGCGAGCGCGAGGCTGGTGATCGCGCCCACTACCGTCGCGTGCGTGGCGAAAAAGAGCTCTTTCCAGATCGCTTCGATTAGCGCTGCATCGCGTCCGATCAACATTGGGGCGAGATGGTCGCGCAGCAGTGCTATGACGGACGAACCGCCCGTGCCGATCGTGTACGAGTAGCCAGTGCCGACGGCGCCGTCGGCGCAAGTAATGCGCACGATCGGCGTCTCCTGCTTGACGAACGACTGGATCGCGTCGGTACGCACGACTTTCGGCGGCAGGTCGACCTGAAAGATCTCGACACGCTCGATGGGCGACATGGGTCACTTATAGAACTGGCGCGGCAACCAAAGCGAGATCTCCGGCACGTAGGTGAGCAACACCAGGCTCGCCAACA
>JBPCLS010000311.1:0-5627 GCA_051003055.1 Casimicrobiaceae bacterium | reverse complement strand
TCGACGACCTGCGCGAGGAATTTGTCCGGGATTTCGTGTACCCGATGTTCCGGGCCAACGCGATTTACGAGGGCGAATACCTGCTGGGTACGTCGATTGCAAGGCCGCTCATCGCCAAGCGGCAAATCGAAATCGCGCGGCAGACCGGCGCGGACGCCGTGGCGCACGGCGCCACCGGTAAGGGCAACGATCAGGTGCGCTTCGAGCTTGGTTATTACGCGCTCGCGCCGAACATCGCGATCATCGCACCGTGGCGCGAGTGGGACTTATCGTCGCGGGAACAACTCCTTGGATACGCTGAGCGACACGGGATTCCGATCGACATGAAGCATCGCCGAGGCGGCGCTCCCTATTCAATGGACGCCAACCTGTTGCACATCAGCTACGAGGTTCGTCATCTGGAGGATCCGCAGGCGCAGGCCGAAGAGGAAATGTGGCGGTGGACCGTTGCACCCGAGAAGGCGCCGGACGAGCCGGAGTATGTCGAGCTCACCTACGCCCATGGCGACATCGTCGCGCTGAATGGCGAGAAAATGCCGGCGGCGCAGGTGCTCGCCACATTGAATCGCATCGGCGGCCGGCACGGAGTCGGCCGTCTGGACCTGGTCGAAAATCGCTACGTCGGTATGAAATCACGCGGCTGCTACGAAACCCCCGGTGGAACGATCATGCTCAAAGGTCATCGCGCCATCGAATCGGTGACGCTCGACCGCGAACTCGCGCACCTGAAAGACGACTTGATGCCCCGTTACGCAAGTCTCATCTACAACGGATATTGGTGGAGCCCCGAGCGCAAAGCGCTTCAGGTTCTGATCGATCACACACAGCAAAACGTGAATGGCTGGGTCAGGTTGAAGCTCTATAAGGGCAGCGTCAGCACCGTCGCGCGCGATTCAGCGACCGACTCGCTGTTCGACACGACGATCGCCAGTTTCGAGGACGACGCCGGTGCCTTTGACCAGAAGGACGCCGGCGGCTTCATCAAGCTGAATGCGCTGCGAATGCGCATTGCCGCGAATCGCGGGCGGCGCAAGTAGTTCGTTCTTTCCCTTTGGAACGCGTTCTATGCCGCGCTTCGCCTTATGCACGCTGACACCTTGAGTGGACGCGCCGCGCTCGCCCAAGCCTTTGCCCTGCAACAGTCGGGGCGCCTTGACGAAGCAGAGGCGGCGTACGCAAACGTCCTTGCATCGGATCCAGCGAACGCCGCCGCACTGACCAACGCCGGCGCGCTGGCGCTCGCCCGAAGTGACGTCGCGGTCGCGGTCGCCCGCTTCCAACGCGCCACGGAACTCGCGCCCAAGCAAGCCTTCGCGTACAACAACCTGGGCTTTGCGCTGATTCGCGCCGGGCGCGACGCCGAGGCGCTTGCCGAACTCGAACGCGCGGTAACGCTGCAGCCTGACTATGCACAAGCGGATAACAACCGCGGCATTGCGCTGGTACGCCTCGCCCGTCGTGCGGAAGCGATACAGGCGTTCGAACGGGCATTGGCGATCGAACCGAGCTACACGGAAGCCGCGATCAATCTGGGCGAGCAAGCAAACCGCGATGGTCAGCCCGCGCGCGCCGCGGCCGCTTTCGACCGTGCCCTCGTTTGCCAGCCAGAGAATATCCATGCGAAGACCGGGCGAGCCTTCTCCCTTGCGCTGACCGGTGATCTCGCGCAGGCACGTCGCTCGCTCGAAAGAGTCGTCGCGACTCATCCCAACGCTGCCAACGCCTGGCAAGCCTTGGGGGCGGTTTTGAACTGGACCTGGCAGCACGAAGCGGCGGAGGCGGCGTTTCGCCGCGTGGTCGAACTCGACGCAGGCAATGCCGACGCCCAGTTCGGCATTGCGTCCACCCTGCTCGCTCGTGGCCAATTCGACGCCGGCTGGGCGGCGTTCGCTCGGCGACCGGATTCCGGCCGTGATCGTGGCATCTCCTTTGCTCAGATTCCCGCATGGGATGGGTCTTTCCTCGAGGGAACTCTCGTCGTTTATGGTGAGCAGGGGTTTGGCGATGTCGTGCAGTTCGCGCGCTTCCTCAAAGCCGCGCGCGATCGCGTCGGCGGGCTTTTATTGCTCCTCGACAATTACCACGCACCCCTCGGGCCGCTGCTCGCACAAGCCGCAGGCGTCGACCGGGTGATCAACAACTGCCAGGCTCTCCCCACTGCGACGGTCGCGGCACGCGTTTCGCTCATGTCGTTACCGCATCGGCTGCGCATTACCGGCGAGAGTATTCGCGGGACGCCACGTTATCTTTCTCCGCCGGCCGATCGAAGAGCGTCCTGGCGGCCGCGGCTTGCGCCACTCGGGCGCCCGCGAGTGGGAATCGCGTGGTCGGTGTTCGCGCGTGACGACCAGCGTTTTGTCACGCAACACAAATCGGTTCCCGCCGAGATTCTGATGCCGCTGGTCGCGATGCGCGAAGCCTCGTTCGTGACGTTGCAGCCCGGCGCGGCGGGCGACCCGAGTCCTTTCGCCTCGCGCGTTTTCGATGTGCGTGCCGAACTCGCTGACTTCGGCGACACGGCCGCGCTGATCGATGAGCTGGATCTGATCATCACGGCGGATACGGCCGTCGCTCATGTCGCGGGAGCCTTGGGCAAACCGGTGTGGATGCTCGACCGCTTCAACACGTGCTGGCGCTGGCGCCTGGCTGCCGACACGTCGCCGTGGTATCCGACCTTGCGCATTTTTCGGCAAGACCGCTTCGGCGATTGGTCCGGCCCCGCGAAACGCCTGCGCGAGGCCTTTGCCGCGTGGGTTGCCGCGCCTCGACGGGAGTGAAGCGCACGAAACCGGTTGTCGCGCGCGCCGTGTTCGTGTTAGGTTTCAGCGCCGCTCCTTCACGCCAAATTCGCCATGCCTTCATTCGACATCGTCTCCGAAGTCAACCAGGTCGAAGTCAAGAACGCCGTCGACCAGACCAACAAGGAAGTCTCGACCCGGTTCGACTTCAAGGGTTCCGACGCGCGTATCGTGCACGCGGAGAAAACGCTTACGCTCTTCGCCGACGATGATTTCAAGCTATCGCAGGTGAGCGATATCCTGACGGCCAAGCTCGCGAAGCGCAGCGTGGACGTACGTTCGCTCGACTACGGCGATATCGAAAAGGTTTCGGGCAACAAGGTAAAGCAGGTGGTCATCGTCCGCACCGGCGTCGAACAGGAACTCTCGAAAAAAATCGTCAAGCTATTAAAGGACAGCAAGCTCAAGGCCCAGGCGTCGATCCAGGGCGATGCCGTGCGCGTATCCGGGGCCAAGCGCGACGACCTCCAGAGCGCCATCGCGCTGGTCAAGAAAACGATCACCGACTTCCCGCTGCAGTTCAATAATTTTCGCGATTGAACATGCGCTTGTGTGCGCGTAGCACGTCGGGCGAACGTACCGAAAGCGGGGTGCTAATCAAGATCGGCGAGCATCGCCATACGCGTCGCGGGTCCTAGAACCGGAAGCTCCTCTTGGTACTGCGGATGGTCGATGCCAAGGCTTAACGCCGTACCGCGTTTCAGCGCCGCGACCATTGCCGGTGTCAGCTCGAACCGCAGAAAGTGGACCGCTGATGTTTTCGCCTCGTTCGCGCGTTCGAGATCCTCATCGGCGATCGCAATGACCTTTGGGCAACCGCCGACGCGTAGCCATACGCGATGCTCGATGCCCTTGAGCGTGGCCAACGCCTGGCGGCGCTCGGTTTCGTCTTCGTATTCGATCAGCATCGTCGCCTTGAAATTGCTGCCATCGGGAACGAGCGGGTTATACGCGTCGAGCTCGTCCTGAATCCCGGCTTCCTCGAACGCCTTTTCGATTCGCAGCATCTCCTGAATCTGATAGCGGATCGTCAACTCGTCTTCGAAGAGCAAGGTCACGTGCTCGCCCAGATGGACGGTGCGCGCGCGTTTGTGCTCCAGGACGCGCGCACGAAACTCGTGTCGCGTCTTGGCGTAGGCTTCCAAGGTCAGCAGGCTGTCACGCCGGATGGCGGGCATGCGCCTTAAAGTCCGTAAGCGATGCGCAACAATGTCAACGGGTGCTCTTTGCGTGCGCGCGACGGGCCGCCGTTGGTCGCAATCCCCTGCGCGATCCGGCGTCCGGCGATCGGGCAATCGGAACTGATGTAGTCCGGATCGTTGTCGTTCATCCGTGCGAACACGGGTTTGCCGATTTTCATGGACATCGCGAAAAATTCCGCTTTAACCCCCCACGTGCCGTCGTGGCCGGCGCAGCGCTCGACAGTCGTGACTTTGGTGTCCGGCAGCCATTGCAACACCTCGCGCGTTTTCTGGCCGATGTTCTGCACGCGCGCGTGACAGGGGATGTGATAGCTCACCTTTCCCAACGATTGCGCAAAGTCGCGTTTCAGCAATCCATCACGGTCGCGCAGGACGAAATACTCGAATGGGTCGAACATGGCGGCAGCCACCAGCCTGACGTCGGAATCCTCCGGAAAGACGAGCGGCATCTCATGCTTGAACATCAGCGTGCACGACGGGACAGCCGCGAGGATCGCGTAACCTTCCCGCGCCAGTGCGGCGAGCGGCGGAATGTTGACGTCCTTCAATTTCGCGACGGATTCGAGATCGCCGAGTTCCAGCTTCGGCATGCCGCAACAGGCTTCGCGCTCGACCAGGCGATACGGTATCTCGTTGTGCGCGAGCAGCTTCGTCAAGTCGTGCCCAATGCCCGGTTCGTTGTAATTGACGTAACACGTCGCGAAGATCGCCACCTTGCCGGGCGCGCTTGCGCCGTCCTTCGCCGGCCACGCCGCGGACGCTGCAACGTGCGAGCGAAAGCGTTGGCTGGCATACAACGGCAACGCCGCGTCCGCCGCCACGCCCAGCATTTTCTGCGTCAGCTTGCGCATCGCCGGCGCATTATTGGCCTTGTTGACCACGTTCACGACGACGGGAATCGTCGCGAGCTTGCCCAGCGTGTCGGTGCTTGTGAGGAGCTTGTCGCGAAACTTGACGTCGCCTTCCCGGAATTTGCGTGCCTTCGCGCGCAACATCAAATGCGGAAAATCGACGTTCCACGGATGCGGCGGCACGTAAGGGCACTTCGTCATGTAGCAAAGATCGCAGAGATAGCACTGATCGACGACCTTGCCGAAATCTTTCGTCGCGACTCCGTCTATTTCACCGGTCTTGCCTTCGTCGATCAAGTCGAACAACGTCGGAAACGCGCCGCACAGATTCACGCAGCGGCGGCAGCCGTGGCAGATGTCGAATACTCGCGCGAGCTCGCGGTTCTGCGCGGTCTCATCAAAGAACTCGGGATTGCTCCAGTCGAGCGGATGCCGGGTCGGCGCTTCCAGGCTACCTTCGCGAACGGTCACTGCTTAGGGTCCTCGCAACGTTCCGGGGAACATGAATGGCCTCGCGAACAGCGAATCCAGGTCGACCACGATCACGGGCGTCCCGGGGACCGCTCCGTTCGCCAATTGCCCCGCGGGCGGGCGGGAGCTGCCGCGTGCAGACGCTAGTCCGTCAGCCCATCGAGGGCTTTTTGGAAACGGTTCGCATGCGAGCGTTCCGCTTTCGCGAGCGTCTCGAACCAGTCGCCGATTTCCTCGAAGCCTTCGTCGCGCGCGGCCTTGGCCATGCCCGGATACATGTCGGTGTACTCGTACGTTTCCCCAGC
>JBPCLS010000310.1:0-6468 GCA_051003055.1 Casimicrobiaceae bacterium | reverse complement strand
CCAGCGACGCGCGCCCTTCTGTCGCGTGATGGACCGTGTGCGTCCAGATGCGCGCCCACATCGGCTGGTAGACGCCATAACGCGGCCAAATCGTCCGATTGGTGAATCCGATCTTGCGGCCGGCCGGCTGCCAGCCTTCCCGACATCGGCGCTTTTCTATCTCGGCCAGCACTGCATAGGCGTCCGCGACGTCGAAGGCGGGTCGCGCCGCGGTAATCGGCGCGAGCATGCTGACGCCATCATACGCAGCGACCAGTTCGTCGGCGATTTCGGCGATTTCCTGCGCATTCACCGCAACAGGCGCAGCGAGCGCAGCGCAACGGTCAATCCGATCCAGACCCCGGTCGCGACGACCATACCGACGGCCGCCGCGACCAGTGCGCCGCCGACGCCGGTCCACTGCAACCAAGCCACGACCGCCCAACCGACCGCACCACCGATGGCTCCGGCGATAATGATGCCGAGCCCGCTCGCAATAAAGGACCAAAGCCTGGCGAGTGTCATCACCGCCGCATCCGATCAACGGGAAGCAACTGGCGCCGCTTAAAGTTCCTCTGCTACCCGCCGAACGCTTCGTCGTATGCAGCCGCGTCGAAGCCGACGATGAGACCGCCCGTCGATTCGATCACCGGCCGCCTGATCGCCGACGGGTTGGCCTGCATGAAGGCGATCGCTGTCGGCGTATCCTTCACTTTCGCCTGAACATCAGGTTCGAGCTTCTTCCAGGTGGTTCCCCGCCGATTGAGCAACGACTGCCAACCGGCTTCGTCGCACCACTGGGTGAGCTGCTCGCGCGTCGGAGGCGTTTTCTTGAAATCGACGAAGCGATGGCCGATACCCCGCGCCGCCAGCCATGCCCGAGCCTCTTTAACCGTGTCGCAGTTGGAAATTCCGTAAAGCTTCATCTTCTTATCCCTTGGCCCATCGCGGCCCGTTGCCTACCCGCCTTGCGCGGCGAATCCTAAAGAAGCGAAGTATAAGGCGGGACGATGAAATTCCGAACTAGCCCGACGCCGCGGCTGCCGTTGGCCTTCCTTGTCGGCGCCGCGCTCGCGATCGTAGTGAGCACTCGCGACGCTTCCGGGGCTGACCCAAGCAAAACTCTGCGCGTCGAGTTTCGCGTCGCCGAATCGGGGTTCGACCCGCAAGCGGTCAGCGAAAGCTATTCGTTCCACGTTGTCAATGCGATCTTCGACTCTCCCTACACGTACGACTATTTCGCGCGGCCGGTGCGGCTAGTTCCCAACGCTGCCGCCGCATTGCCACAGATTTCCGACGGCGGTCGGACGTACACGTTCAGAATCAAGCCTGGCATTCATTTCGCCGACCACGCGGCGTTCAAGGGGAAAAAGCGCGAGCTCGTCGCAGCCGACTACGTGTTCAGCATCAAGCGGATGTTCGACCCGAAAGTTCGCTCGTACTGGCTCTACCTGTTCGAACACAATCTCTTAGGCCTTGACATGGCGCTCGCCGCCGCCCGCAAGACGGGCCGTTTCGATTACGACGCGCCCCTCGAGGGACTGCAGGCGCTCGACCGCTACACGCTACGGATCAAGTTCAAGCGCCCCGACTACGCATTCCAGCATTGGTTGACGACCGGTCAATTCGGCGCGGTTGCACGCGAAGTGATCGACCTGCATCGCGATGGCTCCAACCGCGCGATGGAACATCCGGTCGGGACGGGTCCCTTTCTACTGAAGGCATGGACGCGGGGTAAGAAAATTGTCCTCGCAGCCAATCCAAATTATTGTGTTGAGACATACCCGGCGCCGAGCTCTGCCACCGCGCCGGATGACGCCGCGATGGCAAAGGACTTTGCGAATAAGACTTTGCCTCTCGTTGGCAACGTCGAAATCAGCATTCTCGAGGAGGCCCAGCCGCGCCTCTTGACGTTCGAACGCGGCGAACTTGATTACATCGGTTTGCCGGCCTCACTTGCCGGGAACGTCCTCGCCAATGACGTGCTGAAGCCCGCGTTCGCGCAACGCGGCATCAGGCTGCACCGGCAGGCCGATCCCTCGCTGTCGTTCACATTCTTCAACATGGATAACGGAGTCGTCGGCGGTTATACGAAGGAGAAGATCGCGTTGCGGCGCGCAATCAGCTTGGGTTACGACCGCGCAACGGGAATAAGCCTGCTATTGAACGGCCAGGCGCTGCCGGCGACGCAGCCCATCCCGCCGGGAGTTCCCGGCTACGATCCATCGCTGGCGGAGAGCAAACCCTACGATCCGGCCGCGGCGCGCGCGTTGCTCGACCAGTTCGGCTACCGGGACCGCGATGGCGATGGCTATCGGGAATTGCCGAACGGCAAACCGCTCACCATCCTGCGCGATTCCCAGACCGAGATGCCGGAAACGCGCCTGACATCGAGCTCCGGTGCCTGACGCGACAGCGCGTCACGAGTACGCTTCGAAGCGATCACGCGCAGGTCGACCCGCTTATCGTACCGACAACGCCGCGCTGCGGGCTGGGGGATAATCCCACCCGGCAGCGCGGCCAGTGCGATTTCAGTTGCAGGGATTCGCCAGGGGCTCGCCGCAATCGATATGACGGCGGTTGCGCCCGTCGTGCGGTGTTGGCAGGAACGGGAACTCCGTGTAGATGCCGTTGCCGGTCAGGTTCGATCTGACGGCGCCGATGTTGAAGTTCACGCCGTCGCCCAACGCAGGCACCGGAGGAGCACCCGGCAGCAGGACGCCGGCGACGACTCGGAGCGCGATGTCAATCACGTCGTCATTGGGGCGTCGCCCGTTGGGCCAGCCGGCAGGATCCCCGGCGAGCACGCTCAGGCGTCTCTGCGCTGCGGGTTGCGTGGGCAACACCGCAAGATTCAGCCGCAGCAACTCGGCGCAGCGGCTCCCGGCTGCGCAAGCGCCGGTCTGCGGTTGGCTCGGGTACTTGAGCAGGACGTTGACTAAATCCATGCGGTTGGTCGTGGGGAAGTTCGTGCCGAAGACAATGTTCATCGCCGTGGCCAGCCGCGAGGTCAAATAGAAATCCAGAAACCGCGCCTCTTGCTCCGGGTCGGTTGCATTCCACAGGTCCTTCACCGGCGTGCCAATGATGAGCTCGTTGACCAGAGGGTTGGCCATCCGCGCCACCTGCACCTGCGGTCCCGAGAGCACCGGGTCCTTATCCTTGTCCCTGTCGTTGTCCCCGCGCAGCACCCGCACTTTTTGCCGGCTGGTGGAGGCGTACATGCCGATCACGGCATTCGGATTGCTGGTCAGTGACGCGATCGGCAATTCGATGGCGATGGTGCTGACGTTGAAGCCCGAGAGCATGTCATTGCCGAAAGGATTGACGGCGTCGTTGGCATCCTCCGCGGCGGTGAGAATCGGCAGCGTCCTGCGGAAGTTAAGCGTGTCGAACCCGGCGCCGAGGTCGAAGTAGAAGGTGTCGTCGCGTTGCCCGGCGAACACCCCTCCGCCGTTGCTCAACGAGTAAATTCCCTGAGCGGCCAGAGCCTCATAGTTCGGCATCGTGCGCGGCCCGACGCGGGACGGAACGGCGAACATCGTCCCGCCGCCAAGGTTGGTGCGCGACTTGCCCTGCACGCGCGTGACCGTGTAGGTTTGGCGCAGTCCCAGCCCTTCGGAACCGGCGCCGTCGAGCGCTGTGATCGGCGGCAGCGCCACGTACGCCAGCGGCAGCCCGAGTTGATTCACGACACCGCGAATTTCGGTTTTGAAGCGAACCTCGAAGTTGATGTCGTCGGCTTCGTTGTCACCGTTTACGTCAAAATGAAATGCGTACAGGACGTCGTCGCCAAAGTTGAAGTAATTCGGACCCGAACCGGGTTCCTGGGTCGGAATCACGTTCATGATCAAGACGACGTTGGCAGGGTTGGTCCAACTGCGGAACAGGTAAACGTCGGTAATATCCGCGGCGGGGTCGTTGGCGATGAGGGGCGCTTCGCGGTGGCTCGCCGCCTGGGTCAGGCCGGCGAAAGAAAGGGTCGCCGCCGCGATGAGCGGCGCGATCCATCGGTGGGTCAATCTCATGGGTGTCTCCTGGTTGAAAAGCGAATTACGTTCGCGGTTTCGGCTCAGTGGTCGCGCCGGGCACTGCAATGGCATGTCGTACACGCGCGTCGTGCACGAACGATTACTATACGAAGTCGTGCGGTGGATGGATGTCAATCGCCGTCTTACATACGTAGGTGTGCGGCGGATGGATGCACGGTCTTACGTTTCACGCGAACGCACCCGGGCTCGCATGATTGAAATACCCCTCTGTACATCACAATCGAGGCAGGCGACAACCACGAATCTCGACTCTGGCGCTGACTTCTGTATTGCGCTTCTTGGCTCGATGAAGGGTGCGCTGGCGCAGGTCAACGTGCTGACCTCGAAGAAGCGCGACTATCCGGGACTGTTCACCGCAGCGGTCATTTCATGGTCGGCGTCGCTCGCGATCATCATTCCGCCATCGATCCCGATGATCCTGTCCGCGGTGATGGCGGGAACGTCTGTCGTGCAGCCGGCTCCTACCCTGTCGCGATCGGCATCCCTAGCGCGAAATTCCAGTTGCGCCCCGGCGCCGCGGCGACCAGGGCTTTCGTATAGGCGTTCCGCGGGTTCGCGAATACGTCGGCGACCGGACCGTATTCGACGACGCGTCCGTGCGCCATCACGGCGACGCGGTCGCACACCTGCGCCGCGACCCGCAAATCGTGCGTGATAAAGAGCATCGCAAGATCCAACCGCTTGCGGATTTCGTCCAGCAGCGCCAATACCTGCGCTTGCACCGACACATCGAGTGCCGACACCGCTTCATCGGCAATCAGCAGATCCGGCTCCATCGCGAGCGAGCGCGCGATGCAAATGCGCTGCCGCTGTCCGCCCGAAAACTGGTGTGGATAGCGGCCGAGCGCCGTGGGGTCCATCCGTACCAGGTCCATCAGGTTACGGGCGCGCGCCAGCGCTTGGTCGCGAGTCGCGCCGTAGTTCATCGGACCTTCGATGATCGCTTCGCCAACGGTGCGCCGAGGATTGAGCGATCGGTACGGGTCCTGAAAGACGATTTGCACTTTACGGCGCAGCGCGCGCAGCTGCACACGCGAGATCGAGGCGAAATCGGTATCGCCGATGACGATGCGGCCAGCCGACGGTTCGATGAGCCGCGCGATGCAGCGCGCGACGGTTGATTTACCAGAACCGGACTCACCGACGATACCCACGGTTTCGCCACGGCGGATTTCGATCGATACGTCGGCGGCCGCGGCGACATCGCGATTGTCGGGCGCGAACCAGCGCCGCTGCTTGTAGGTCTTGGAAAGGCCGACAGTAGACAATACGATGGACGCCGTAACAACATCGCGACGTTTTGGCGTCAGGCTCGGCACTGAGGCGATCAGCATCTTCGTATACGCGTGCTGCGGGTTGGACAGAAGCGCCTCGGTCGGCCCCATCTCGACCAGTTCGCCCTGACGCAGCACCGCCACGCGATCCGCGATTTCCGCCACGACGCCGAAATCGTGCGTGATGAACAGCACCCCCATCCCGTGCTCACGCTGCAGGTCGCGAATGAGGGCGAGGATCTGCGCCTGGGTGGTCACATCGAGCGCCGTCGTCGGTTCGTCGGCGATTAAGAGCGCCGGCTCGAGCACCAGCGCCATCGCGATCATGATGCGCTGGCGCTGGCCGCCCGAGAGCTGGTGCGGATACGACGCGATCATTCGCTCTGCCTCGGGCAGGCGAACGTCGCGTATCACGTCCAGAACTTTTCGGCGGCGTGCCGCCGCGTCGAGTCCGGTATGCGTGGCCAGCACTTCGTCGATCTGGTCTCCGCAACGCATCACCGGATTCAGCGCCGTCATCGGCTCCTGAAAGATCATCGACATCTGCGTACAGCGCAATTGGCGCAACCGCGCTTGCCGTACCTGCAGCAGGTTTTCCCCGGCAAGGAGAATCTCGCCGTCGGTCGCAGCCAGCCCTTGCGGCAACAGGCCCATCGTCGTGTGGGCGATGACGCTTTTGCCCGAACCCGATTCGCCCACGAGACAGACGATCTCGCCGCGATTGACGGTGAAGTTCACGTTGCGAACCGCGTACGGCCGGTCAGCACCCGCGGGTAGTGTGACCGCCAGGTTGCGCACTTCAAGAGCGGGAATGCTCGCGTTCAGAGGCGCTTTTCCATCCGCGGATCGAGCGTGTCGCGCAGACCATCGCCCAGCATGTTGACCGCCAGAACGGTCAGCGCGAGGAATATTCCCGGAAAGAGAATGTTGTGCGGAAATACGCGGAAGAGTGTGCGGCCCTCGGCCATGATGTTGCCCCACGTCGGCGTGTCCGGCGGGATGCCGACGCCCAAAAACGACAGGATCGCTTCCACCAGGATCGCGAATGCGGCGATGTAGGTTGCCTGCACAATCAGCGGCGGAATGGTGTTGGGTAACACGTGCCGCACGAGCAGCGCCGGCGTCGATGTCCCGACCGAAATCGCTGCTTCGACGTAGGGCTC
>JBPCLS010000309.1:0-11965 GCA_051003055.1 Casimicrobiaceae bacterium | reverse complement strand
TGGTTTTCTCTTTCATGGGTGGCGTCTCCTTTCATCCCGGCTGCCAACCGGGCGTTGGTCGAAGTCAAGCTTCCAACCGAAAGGCTACGCCGCCTTTTTCATTTCCACACTTTTTGATCGTACCTCCGAGTTGGTTGCCGCGCTGGACCTCATCGCCGAGCACGGCAGAGCCAACAAAACGCTGCAGATGTTGCAGCTCGAAGCGAAGAAACAGGTGGTGGCGTGAGCCGAGTCCCTAAAAAGTCCCTAACGTCAAGAAAAAAGGGCTAGACCGAATCGATCTAACCCTTGATATAACTGGCGCGCCCGGCAGGATTTGAACCCACGACCCCCTGGTTCGTAGCCAAAAACTCCGCTGTTTTCCCCAGTTACTCCACGTTTCATTGTGCTTTACTAGACAGTCACTTAGCGGTATCGTGAGTTTTACCGGCTAATGCCGAATTTGCCCCAATTCGACCGCTCACATTAGCCCGGCATTAGCCCGATTCGAACCAGGGGGTCTACCCATGCCGCAGCAAACGGAGCGCTTCGAGTTCGCGAAAACCCGCATCCGGGACCTTCCGCCCGCGTCGCCGGGCAAGCGCGATACGTACTACGACACCAGGGTTCCGAAGTTAGCGCTGCGTGTCACGTGCGCCGGGACCCGCACGTTCTACATCGTCAAATGGCGCGCCGGCGGCGTCGCCTGGGTGATGCTCGGCACGTTCCCCGAGATGACCGTCGAGAAGGCGCGAAAGGCCGCCGAAAGCGCGCTAGGGCAATTCGCCGACGGCACGGACCCGACGCAGGCAAAGCGCACCGCCCGCGCTCAGATGGCGTTGGGTGACGCGTTCGAGGCGTACATGACACGCCACGTCGAAGCGAAGGGCAAGAAACGTGGCGCAGACCTGCGGCAACTGTGGGAGCGCTGCGTCGGCGACCTTCCCGACGTGCCCAAGAAAAAGCACGCGCCGCGCGAACGCAGCAAACATCCCGCGGGCGTGAATTGGCAGCGGCGCAGGATCAAGGACATTTCACGCGATGACGTGGCGGCGCTGCACGTCGCGATCGGCAAGAACACTCCGACGCTTGCGAATCGCGTAGTCGAGCTGCTATCGGCGGTCTACAACAAGCTGCGCGATTGGGGCGTCGCCGTCGAGAATCCGGCCAACGGCGTTGAGCCGTTCAGGGAGAACAAGCGCGACCGATTTCTACAGCGTGGCGAACTTCCACGTTTCTTCGCCGCGCTCGCCAACGACACGAGCGACGATTTTCGCGATTTCATCGCGCTGGCTCTATTAACTGGCGCACGGCGCGGCAACGTGCTCGCGATGCGCTGGCTCGACATTGACGACGAACGCGCGGTTTGGAGAATCCCCGCAGCCGACGCGAAGGCTGGCGAGACGATCGACGTCGCCCTCGTGCGCGAAGCGGCAGTGATTCTCGGCGAGCGACGCGCTCGCGCCGATCAAACGAACCTTGTGTCTGAGTTCGTATTCCCGGCTGCTTCTGCATCCGGGCACATGACGGCACCGAAAAAGCGCTGGGCGGCGCTGTCCGACCGTGCCGAGCTAATCGAGCTGGCCGCTCGTATCAAAGCGGCTGGCGGCAGTTTCGAATGGAAGAATGACGGCACGGAATCACTCGAACACGCCGTGACTAGAGCGCGTGCGCAGGGCGACAAGTTGAAGGTTGACCGCAACGGCGCGCGGCTTGCCGATCTACGTCTGCATGATTTGCGCCGCTCGCTGGGATCATGGCAAGCAATTCTCGGCGCAAGTCTGCCGATCGTTGGGCGCAGTCTCGGGCACAAATCGCCGAGCGCCACCGCGATTTACGCGCGGCTTGATATCGACCCGGTGCGCGAGTCGGTGGAGCGTGCCACTAGCGCGATGTTGATCGCCGGAGGGGTCAAACAAAGCGTCATCCTCACAAAGCCCAAGCGGCGCAGCAGCAAACCATGAGCACATGGAACCCGGGCGCGTGGATTGACGTTTCGCTGCCCGACCTGGGCGACGTATGCGCGCGTGCCAGCATTGACCCCACAGCTTTCAGCGCGTGGCTTGCGCCCCAAGTAGGAACCTTTCGCGACGAGATGCGGATAAAGCGCGAGTTTCCGACTCGGGCTGATGAACTCAAATTCTTGCGCGATCTCCGGGGACGCTTGGGCGAACTCTCGCGTTTGCTGCAAGGCGTTCCGCCGAGGGCTCGCGCAGTGTTGAGTTCGGAAGCGCATAAGGTCGAGTTCCAAACCGAGATGGAATGGCAAGCGCTCGTTGATCGGATCACCCGCGATATGGCGCTGGCGGCGTCGCTCGTAGCTCATGTTGAAGGCATGTTCCCCGCGACGCGATCCAAGCTCGGCCGGAAGCTCACTATCACCCGCGACATGTTATTCGCTGTAGTAGCAACCAGAATCCGGGACATGCAACCTGCGGAATACCGGAAGGTGGAAGCGGCGCGGGGATTCGCCGCTGAGATATTGACGCTTTGCGGGGTCGAAGCGCCGACGCCAGGTGTGCGCAAGCGTGCCGCACGGAGGGGTAAGAAATAGGCCGCATTTGCGCGGCTATTGTTGCACCCCTATTTTCGTCGACCGGACCATGTTAAGCATTTACCATCCTTGCCAGTGCCCGCTGCAATTCGGTGGCGCTTTAAAGGGGCAAGGAAAATGCACGTTCGCGAAAACGACCCGGCGCTCGACACACGCGCGGCGGCCGATTATCTCGGCTTGCGCCCCTCGACGCTAGAAGTTTGGCGGTGCACCGGGCGGTACGAGTTGCCCTTCGAGAAGGTCGGCCGGAGCGTCCGATATCGAAAATCCGCGCTCGATCGCTGGCGTGCCGGGCGGACTCACACGGCGACGCCCGCATGAACCTATTCCCTGACCCACTGGACGGCGCGTCCATCGCGCTGACGGACCGATGAGCGCGTGACGCCCGTCAAGCAACGAAACGCCGCAGCCCTGGCGGGGGCTACGGCGTCGGGTGCTTCAGGACAGCAACGGAACTGCAAGTCTCGCGGCGGCCGTCCAGAAAATCAACATTACCGGCCCGACCACAATCGCGGCCAGTGTCCGCCGAAATGGGCTGACCCGCCCGGCGCCGACGCAGCGCGGATGCTCGCGCGCCTGTTTGGAAGGGCGCCGCGATGAACGCCACCTTCGCGACGTGCATTGACTGCGGCGCCGCGTTCACCCGCGACAGCGACGAGACGTGGAAGCTAAGGTGCCTGCCGTGCTGGGCGCGAAACAAGCGTCCCGGCTCGCCTCGCGGCGCCCAGTCTTCGATTCGATCGGAACCGCAGCGTGCGATCTGCGACGAGCTTTCCGCTCAGTTGCGAGGGCTGCTGCAACTGGCACATCCCGACCGACATGGCGGCTCGGTACTGGCGAACCGCGTCACTGCGTGGTTGCTGAGCGTTCGGGAGCGCTTGGGTACGTCGGAGGACGTGCGATGACCGCCGCCGTCGTCAACGTCGCCGTCGCCCGCGCGTTCCTGACCCGGCTCGATCCCGAAGCCGAGCGATTCACGTTCCAGACGTTCGACGACAGCCGCGCGAAGCGCAAGACTCTCTCGCGCGTCGTGGACGCTGATCCCGCAAACGGCGCATTCGACGCGCTGGCCGGTGCAAACGAACGCGGCGCTGGCGTCTTCGTCACCGTTGCCGAAACCGACGGGAAGGGCCGGCAGCAACACAACATCACTCGGGTGCGCGCCGTCTACGTCGATCTAGACGGGCCGCCGCTCGCGCCAGTTCTCGATGCCGGACTCGAGCCGCACATCGTTGTCGAATCCTCGCCGGGCCGCTGGCACGTTTACTGGCTCGGCGACGACTGCCCGCTGGATCAATTCAGCCTCGTTCAGAACGCGCTTATTCGTCGGTTCGATGGCGACAAGAGCGTGAACACCATCGAGCGCGTCATGCGCCTGCCGGGCTTCCTGCATCGCAAAAGCGAGCCGTTCCTGACGCACGTCGTCGAGGATGTCGGCACGACCACGGTGCCGCCGTACGCGATCGCGGAGATTGTCGGCACGCTGAACCTGGATCTCGACGCACCGCAGGAACGACAGAAGCGCGAACCGACAGCCGACGGCAAGATTGCGCCCGGCGAGCGCCACGCCCACCTGTTCGCGCACGGCCGCTCGATGGCGAAGCGGGGCATGACGCGCGCGGCCGTCTCCGCAGCGCTGCATGTCGAGAATGCGGTGCAGTGCGATCCGCCGCTGGCCGATGCTGAGATCGACAATCTCGCGGATCGCGCGTTCACGGCAAAGGATTCGAAGGACTGGCGCGACGATCCTCGCCACCACGACCATGGAGGTGACGATCACGACCACGACCACCACCGGGATCACCATCATCAAGGTGACGACCATGGAGGTGAGTCTGCGGCGAGCCCCGCTGACGCACCCCGCCCGCCGCCTCTGGATCTGCTGAAGCCAATGGCCGCGCCGCCGTTGCGTGCTGCGGACGTTCCCGACGTGCTCGCAAGCTTCGCCGAGTCACAGGCTCGGGCAACCGGCTTCGACGTGTCGATCCTCCTCGCGGCTGGCATCGGTGCGGCATGCGCGGCCCTAACGGATGATGTCCGGTTGTGCGTCGCGTCGGGCTGGTTCGAGTCGGCTCGACTTTGGATCGCGATCGTCGGCGGACCCGGATCCGGCAAGTCGCCGGGTTCGAAAGCGGCGATGCAGCCGGTGTTCGCGCTGCATCGCGAGGGCATCGCCGCCTGGGCGCGGGAGAATGAGGGCGTCGCGGAGAAGAAAAAGCCGCAGATGCCGCAGCTTTATACGAGCGACGCCACCACCGAGGCGCTCGCCGAGACGCTGCGCGGCAACACACGAGGGCTGTTGTACTTCGTCGACGAGTTCGAGAGTTGGCTCGCGTCGCACGACGCGTACAGGCAAGGTGCGGGGAAAGACCGAGGCGAATGGCTACGCCTTTTCGATGGCGGCCCGCATCAGGTCAACCGCATCATCCGCGGCACCCCCTTTGTGTTGAACTGGGGTTGCTCGCTGCTCTCGGCGACGACCCCCGCAGCACTGCGCAAGCTCGCCCCGAAGCTACCCGACGATGGGTTGCTGCAAAGATTCCTACTGGTTCTCGCGGGGCCCATGGAATTACCGGACGGGGCCGTGCTCCGCGTGGAAACCCGCCAGCCGTCCGAAGCATGGGATTCGGTGCTGCGTCGCCTGTACGCCCTTCCTGCGGCCGTGGTGCGGCTTTCCGGCGACGCTCGCGAAACTTTCAACCACGAGCAGGCCGATCTGCACCGGCTGACCGGCGCATTCGAGGAATCGAGCCCGTCGTTCGCGGCGCACACGGCGAAGCGGGCCCAGATGCTCGCACGGCTCGCGCTGGTGTTCCATGCGCTTACCGTCGACAACGTCACCGACGACCTGTCCGCCACGACGATGGTGAAGGCCGTCCGCTTCCTGCGCCGACAGGAACGGCACGCCCAAGCGGTCTACGGTTCGATGCTCGGCGCTAACACCGGCATGTCGTTAGCCAAGGACGTGGCCCGCAGCATCCTCGCCTCGCGCCTGGAGTCCTTCAACCGCCGCGAGTTAACGCCACGATGCAAAGCTTTCCGGCACGCCGACGAACCGACTCGGCAGGCCGCCCTGCAATTGCTCGGCGATTGCGGCTGGATCTCGACCGAGTCCCAGATCTTCAGCCACGGGGCGCTATGGGTGGTCGACCCCCGAGTGCATCAACTGTTCGCCGAGCACGGCGAAGCCGCTCGACAACGCCGCGAAACCATCCGCGAGAGGATCACAGCGGGCGACAACGAATGAGCGCGGTTGTTGCTGATGTTGCCTCGCGTGTACGTACAGAGGCAATTCTCTCTCTCTATATATCTTTACCCGTACAGGCGAGACAACAACGGCAACATTTCTCCGCTTTGTGTCCGGTCAGATGCGCGTCCAAGACCAGGTCACCCGCTCGCTGGCAGGAGCCGCCTCGGAAGGACCGGCCGACGTTGCCGATCCTTTGCCGAGCGGAAATACCGTCCGCACACCAAGCACACCAAGCACCCGCGCCGGCCGGCTGCCGGCACTACGACTGGAAGAAAAGCCATGACGCTCGATAACGAACTTGCGAACGACGAGGAACTCGGCAGGCTGTTTGCGAAGCTGCGGAGTCTGCACGACCGGCTGCTGATCGCCGAGTGCGTCCACAGCAGGGCGTGGGAAATTGCCGCCCTCCGCGAAGAATGCGATTTCGTGGGCCATGCGTGGGGCGATCGGGTGACGGAGATCGGGCTTGTCCGGATGATGCGCGAGGACGGCATGACGCTCGGCGAGGCGTTCGAGCAGGCCCTGCACGAGGGCGCGTGCATCGAGGCGGCGGCACCGCGGCCGCAATGAACGACCGCAAGTTAGTGAACGCTAACCTATGACCGGGCGGGTACCACCAGGGGGGGCGGGAACGTCAAGTCATTGAAAGCACACGGAAACCGGCTCGGGCTTTCGTTTGTTAGAAAAGGCGTAATTTGCCCCTCCAAACACGTTGTCTATGACAACTGACCTGCTGATAGCCTTCGTCTATCACGCGCGCGCGCATGCGCGAAGCCGGCGCTAGTGGGCGACGACAGCGCTGCCCCGCTGTTGCGGGCGATCTTGGAGCGGCAGGACCGGGCCTACGCCATGCTCGAACTGATCCTCACGCGGTTGCCAAATCGAGCGCAATCGCTCGTTTTGCCGGCGCACGACATGGACCTGCTCGAGCGCCTGGTGCCGGCGCTCGTAGGAGCGTTGGGGGACTGTGAGTTCCTAACTGCCGACCTGTACGACGAGATCGGGCCGCGGGTCGTGTTGCGGGATTGCGGTCGCTCGCGACGCTCCGTCGGCAAGCTGCTCGCACGGGCGGCGGACAAGAGAGTGCCGATAGCCGGGTTCTTAGTGGTCAAGGCGGCGCAGGGACCGCCGCCGCAATGGCGCGTCACAGCGGCATGTTTCTAGGGTTTCGAAACGCAGGAAACATTTCGTGCGCGGCCTATCGTTGAGCCATCAAACAAGGACTCAACAACGCCATGCACGATCGATCTGTCATCTCCGCCCTAGCCAAAGGCGTCGGCCTTGGGCGTTACGTGCAGCTCCTGCACAAAGCCGACGGCATGCTTTCCCATGCGCTGGAAATAGCGGAAGGCGACCCTGACATGCGATCGACGCCGCAGGTGCTTTCCGAACTTCGGCGCCGGCATGCGCATTTCATCGATCCAAGGCACGACCCGTATACACGGGACGTTAGCGGCGAACTCAGATTGAAGGTCGCCGTCGAGCCGATGGGGACGGCACCCGGCTCGCCGCTCTCGCCGCTCACCGACATCGGCACCGAATTCGTCGCGCTCGAGCGTCCGCGGACCGTACTCGCCAGTATCAGCGTCCGCCGCGTTCCGTTCGGGGTGAGTTTTCTGAGAGTCGATAGCGGCGCTACTGTTCGATGGGTCGGCGCAGGACTTGCGAAGCCTGTCACTAAGATCGATCTCTCAACCGTTTCGCTGGGCTGGGCGAAGGTCTCGTCGATTTCGGTGATTACCAAAGAGCTAGCGATAGCGTCGTCGGTCGCGGCGCAGGCGATGATCGGGCAGGAAATTGCGGCCGCGTCTGCCGCATTCATCAACACGTCATTCCTAGATCCGAGCCTTGCAGCGATTCCGAACGAGCGCCCCGCGTCGATCACCTATGGAATTCCCCAGGTGCTCAGTGCGGGCACTTCGCTTGCGAACGTCAAGGCGGACGCACTGGCAGCAATCTCGAGACTAAGCAACGCGAACATCCCACTGCAAAACGCAGTTTGGATTATGAGCGAACTCGTCGCCGCGCGCCTGGCGACGATGCAGGACACGGCGGGCGCGTTTGTGTTTCCGACGATCTCCGCTATAGGCGGAACGTGGTTTGGAATTCCGGTGATTACGTCGAACGCAGTGCAGCAGTCCGGTTCGCCGACTGAGTCGTTTATCGTTTTGCTCGACGGACAGAGCGTTGCGGTCGCCGACGACGGGCAAGTCGAATTAGGGATCACGAAGGACGCGTCGCTCATCATGGACGACGCGCCAAATGCTCCGGCTTCGCAGGTGAGTTTGTGGCAGCAAAATAAAGTCGGTGTCCGGTCAGAGCGTTACGTTAACTGGATTCGCCGGCGCGACGCCGGCGTTGCTGTCATCGGCAACGTCAATTACTAACATCATGGTCGACGCTGGCAGGGCTCGTCTTGCGACCAAGCTTCAGCGCGAACTCGTAGCGCTACAAGAACTCGAGGCCGCGGCCCGTGAGCACGGCGACGAGCGCACCGCCGTGGATTTGCGCGAACGTATAGCGACGATAGAAGCGCAGATCGCGATGCTTTCGGATCGCGTGGATGCCATCGGCGCGCAGAGCTACCGATTCGACATCGAGCGCAACGCCGACGGTTTCATGATGCAAATTTTGGCGAGGCCGATTGACTCATGAGCGAACCGAACGCACCGGACTTCCGCGTTCCGGAAATCGTTACATCCGCACCAACGTCTGGTGGTGCATCCGTCGACTTAGTGAACAGAGTTTTGGAGGCGGTCAAGATATTCGTCGATCGACGTGTCGCGAAATCGGAAGCAAATCTCGCCGGAAACCTGAAGCAGTTAGAAGACGTGCTCGAGCGGCAATCGCCAGCCGATACGGTTCGTCGGTTGACGCGCATGAGCGAGCACCTGGCACGGCTCGAAACGCGGCTCGCGGCACTGGAGCGGAAACGATAAATGAGCGACGATCGCGAATGCTGCGTGTCGATTAAAGCGACGACTCGCGCGCGTCTAGCGCAGGATGGTCTGTCATTTAGTTTTAGGGGCGAGTTTGTTGTCGACATCTTGCGTCGGGATGGGCACACGCTTCGCTATGACGTCTCGACCATCGCGCACGTTGCCGAGCTGGTCCGTGAGCTGCACCCGCGGCGGTTCTCCCTGCAATGCGCTCGCGACGAAGACGCGGTACAGCTAAAGGACCACCTCGACGCGCTGGTCAATCACGACGCGACGACGTTGCACTGATCGTCGCCTGCAATGATTTCCCTAGCCCTCCGTTGCGCCGGAATCTTCCCACCTGCGTTTGCGCGCGCAGCGCCGCCGGGCGGGGTTTCCTTCCCTTTACTCGCCGCGGGCGGCACCTACTAAGTGCCCTTAGTCTCATGGGCCCACGGCGGCAAGCGCGTGCATCACGAACTTGATACTGACCGGAACCAAGGTCTCCAGAATTTGGGAGACCTTGCAAGAAAGAGCCCAGGCACAAGCAGCATTGACGTTCGGTCGCGGGAGATTCCTCCCGTGACTTTACCTTCGGGAGAAATCTCCCGAACCTCGCTTAGCGGCAACTTGACATCGGACCGAGGTATCAGTCGCGTCGGCGATCAAGTTTCTCGCGAAGGGGATACTGACCGGTGCTCACGTCTCGGGATTTAACGAGACGTTTTGATCTCGACACATTTGGACGAAGGGAATACTGACCGGAGTGCAGGCTGGGAAAATTTTCCCACCCTGACCGGAACGATGATCGGGAAAATTTTCCCGAACCTCGCAAGCTGCTCAAAAGTTTTTGAGCAGCTTTCGACTCTCAAAAATTTTTGAGAGTCGACGACATCGACAAAATTGCGCGGCAACCTGACCGGGGGCGTTTCTCGCGATTTCACGAGAAACAACGACATCGACAAATCGGAACGATGGATCGGGACAAATGTCCCGAACCCCGCGAGGCGATGAAGGCCCACGCTCTACGAACTCACGAAGCTAGACGACGAGCAGTGGCAACACGTCGTCGATAAGCACGGCAGCACGGGCCTCGGCCCGCGTGGGGGCGTAACCGATAAGACGGCCCGTGCCGCAAGAGTGCGGATGGAAGCTAATGGGGAAATTCCCCATTGCGACGAGCGCCGCGAAGCGAACGGGCAAAAGGCCCGCGGGCAGCGCCCCTCAACGGGCCGCGGCCTGCGTGGGGACCCGCTGCGAAACAGGTGGTATCTGGATACCACCCGCCCGGTTTAAATCGCTCTGACGGCGTTCTACGCGGTCGGGCTGCTCAAGAATTAGGCGACCCGATGCGCCGTGTGTATTAAAAGGCAACGGTAGCACTAGCATTCGGGAACAGGCAGAAATTCGCGGGCGACGCATCCTCGAGTTCACGCTGGCGTGTGCCGCCACCGCAGCGGGGTTCGCGATCGCGCTGCGGCGCAATACGCACCCCCTTCACGATTGCATTGGTCGCTTTGAAACCGGCGCACTCAACCAATGACCGCGTCCGCGCGCTCTCGCAAGGTTTGGGGAATGTTGATGCCGAGCGTCTTTGCTGCACCTCGGTTGACGACCAGCTCGAAGCTAGCCGGTTGCTCCATCGGCAGATCGCCCGGTTTCGCGCCCTTGAGTATCTTGTCCACAAAGGTGGCCGCGCGGCGGAAAAGCTCGGCCATATCCGCTCCATATGACATCAGCCCCCCGTTCTCTGGCCCCTCTCGAAACTCGTAGATGGAAGGGAGTTTCAGTTTCGCGGCAAGATCGACGATCTCCCGGACCCAGGTGTAGTTTGCCGGCGCCCACTCGACGTAAAGCGCGTTGACGCGTTCCTTTTCCATGTTGGCAAGTGCGGTCCTGAGGTCCTGGGGCGTGCGAGCGTGGGCCCAAACGATTGTTTGTCCAAGCACGCGCGCGGCCGACTCGAAACGTGAACGTCGCGATGCCTCCTCGGCTACTAAGTAGAAGCCAAGAACTGCCACGCGCGACACGTTCGGCGCGATTTCGCGCAGCAGTTGCAGACGCTTGGTGCTCGTCGCTAGGGCATCGGCCTCGGCAGTCAGTCCGGTTACGTTTCCACCCGGTCGGCTTAAACTGACGATCGCCCCCCCTACGACAACGTCGGTTGCCACAGCCACGATCGGAATTCTCCGGGTGGCTCGCCAGGCGGCACCCACGCCCAGACCGATCGTTACGATGACGTCGACAGAGGCTGCAACCAGTTCCTGCATCAGCTCGGGCAAGCGATCGAAACGGCCTTCGGCGGAGCGGCGTTCGATGACGACGTTCCGGCCCTCTTCGAGCCCGCGTTCGCGCAGTCCACGTACAAATGCCTGGTCGAAACGATGGTCCGCCATCTTGGAGACCGGGATAGTCAAAAAGACAAGCGCGACCCGCGGCAGCGGCGCCGCGGAATGGGCCCGAGATCCTACGAGCAGGATACCGGCAGCGGCAGTGCCGACGAACGTGCGGCGATCCATGTTGGCCATCTTTGTACAGTGGCCGGTGATATTACTCCGTCGCCCAACGAGAGGCGGCTATCCCATGGGTTGCGATAGCCGCGCGTCACGAATGAGCTACAGCCTCAAGTTGGCAACCCCCACTGACGAAGTTCGTCGCTATGCGCGGTGCCACCGGAAATGGTTGATTGCTCCATTAAGCGTCCGCTTTCCGGACGACCGGGTCACGACAACTTTTGGCCGGTTTGAGACGTTGGCTTCAAACGCGCGGAAGGGCGTTGTCGGACACGGTCTGTAAGTCAAGCCTGAGATTTCACAACTCAGGAACGCAGCAGCGGTGCGGTGCCTACGACTACGCCTATATATGCCCGCATGCGTCGTCAGGAAGCTGTCCCGACAACAAGCCAGCGTCCGCGCGGCTGCATGGCGTCATCCGCGCCGGGCTCGCGCATGAAGAATTCGCAGCGGTCGACGTAGGGCGCGCGGATCGGATTCCAGCCGCAGGTATAAGCGACGCGATGCCGGCCGGCGACTCGGATATCACGGATATCGAGACGAGCGCAGCGCCAGCAAGCATCAGCCCGGCATTAGCCCACAAAGACGAAGGGGCTAGGCAATGTGCCTAACCCCTTGTTTTATTGGCGCGCCCGGCAGGATTTGAACCCACGACCCCCTGGTTCGTAGCCAGGTACTCTATCCAACTGAGCTACGGGCGCGAAGTCGCAAATTATAGCAAATCAATGCGGACCGATGCCGACCTCCGCCT
>JBPCLS010000308.1:0-5465 GCA_051003055.1 Casimicrobiaceae bacterium | reverse complement strand
GATCCACGAAGGCCTCAAAGCCCTGATCGAGCGCGAAAGCGCGCGCCGACTCGCGCGGCTCGGCGGCAGCGAACCGCAACTGAAGCACGTCCGCCGGCGTCGCCAGCGGTCGTCGTGATCCTGGTCGATACCTCCGTTTGGGTGGACCATTTGCGCAGGCGAGAGCAGACGCTGGTAGCCGCCCTTGACACCGGTCAGGTCTTGATGCATCCCTTCATCCGCGGCGAAGTCGCATGTGGCAATTTAAAGCATCGTATCGAGGTGCTTGCGCTGATGCGCGAACTGCCGCACGCGCCGGTAGCCACGGAAGAGGAAGCGCTGGATTTCATCGAGCGCCGTAAACTCATGGGTCGCGGGATCGGCTACATTGACGTTCACCTGCTGGCTTCGGCAGTCTTGTCCGGAACGGCGAGACTCTGGACGCGGGACAAGCGCCTCGCGGTCGTCGCCGACGACCTCGCGTTGGCATTCGACAAGGGAGCCGGCTTGTTCGCCGGATCGACCTGAAGGGAGACATATCATGCGCAGCGTCCGATGCGATCTTTCCGCCGGAGCTCTCAAAGCGCGCAGCCGAACGCTACAAGGCGCAAGGTGGAGTTGCGGAGGTTGTGGTGATCGAGGGCGACGGCGGGCACCTGGACGGCGTGCTCAAACTCGCAACGCAGGGAGAGGCGATTCGCGCGTTCCTGGCACGATGACGTAGCATTTGATTACTCCGCCGCGAACATGATCCTTCGCACGCAAGTGGGCATCGTCGGCGCGGGACCGGCGGGGCTCCTGCTCTCGCATCTGCTTCATCTGCAGGGAATCGAATCGATCGTGATCGAAGCGCGCACGCGCGATGAGATCGAAGGAACGATTCGCGCCGGCGTCCTCGAGCAGGGCACCGTCGATCTGCTGACCGAGATCGGCGTGGCCGACCGGCTGAAACGCGAAGGCTTCGTGCACCACGGAATCGAGTTGCGCTTCGCAGGTCGCGGGCACCGGATCGACCTCACCGAGCTAACCGGCGGCAAGGCGATAACCGTTTACGCGCAGCACGAGGTCATCAAGGACCTGGTCAAGGCGCGTCTCACCGCTGGTGGAGTTATCGCATTCGAGGCGAAGGACGCCAAGGTCCACGACATCGAGTCCGACGCGCCGCGGATCCGCTACGTGAAGGACGGGCAGCCGCAGGAGATTGTCTGCCAATTCGTCGGCGGGTGCGATGGGTTCCACGGCATGTGCCGGGATGCGATTCCGGCATCGGCGCGCCGCGAGTATTTGCGCACGTACCCGTTTGGTTGGTTCGGCATCCTGGCCGAAGCCCCACCCTCGTCGCACGAACTCATTTACGCATTGCACGATCGCGGCTTCGCTCTCGTCAGCACGCGATCGCCGACCATACAGCGCCTCTACTTCCAATGCGATCCGCACGATCGAGTCGAGCGCTGGACCGACGACCGTATCTGGGCCGAGTTCCGGAGCCGGCTCGAGACAAGCGACGGCTGGAAACCCAAGGAAGGCGCGGTTACCCAGAAGAGCATTATCGCAATGCGCAGCTTTGTTTGCGAGCCGATGCAGCAGGGCCGCCTGTTCCTCGCCGGAGACGCCGCGCACATCGTGCCGCCGACGGGCGCCAAGGGTTTGAACCTCGCCATCGCCGACGTTCGCGTCCTGGCGCAGGCGTTGGTCGAGCACTACAAGACCGGAAGCGACGAAAGGCTGCACCGCTATTCCGCGACGGCGCTGCGGCGCGTCTGGAAAGCGCAGCGATTCTCGTGGTGGATGACGTCGATGCTGCACCAGTTCCCCGACAACAACCTGTATCAGCGCCGGGTGCAACTTGCCGAGCTTGACTACGTGACGAGCTCGCGCGCCGCGGCGACAACGTTGGCCGAGAACTACGTCGGGTTGCCTTTCGAGTGAGCGCCGGCGAGCGGAACATGCTTCCGCTAGGGAAAGCGGAGTGGCCGTTTATCGCACGCAAATTGAACTCTCCCCGTTGACGTCAATGCTTCGGTTTAAGTAGACTTCGGTTCGATATACGCACAAACGTCCGATATTCGCACAACGCAGAACTTCGGGACGGCGCGAAAACGCGGCAGCACGCGATTCGCGCGACCGAGGCGCCAACGTCGGATGCCGGCCTCTGGGTGGCGCCCGCTAACGGCAGAAAGAGTCATGATCAACAAGATCGTCGCGTCGGCCACAGCAGCGGTTGCGGACATTCAAGATGGCACGACCGTCATGATCGGCGGCTTCGGCACGGCGGGCATGCCGTCCGAGCTGATCGACGCGCTCATCGCGCAAGGTGCGCGCGATCTTACGATCGTCAACAACAATGCCGGCAACGCCGATACCGGCCTCGCGGCGCTGCTGAAGTCGAAGCGAGTGCGCAAAATCATCTGCTCGTTTCCGCGTCAGACCGATTCCTACGTGTTCGATGCGTTGTACCACGCAGGAGAAATAGAACTCGAGCTGGTCCCGCAAGGCAATCTCGCCGAGCGGATCCGCGCAGCCGGCGCCGGCATCGGCGCTTTCTTCACGCCGACCGGCTACGGCACGCTGCTCGCGGAAGGCAAGGAAACGCGGTTGATCGACAGCCGCCATTACGTGCTCGAATATCCGATTCATGCGGACGTCGCGCTGATCAAGGCGGACCGCGGCGATCGCTGGGGCAATCTCGTCTATCGCAAGACCGCCCGCAACTTCGGGCCGATTATGGCTTCCGCCGCGAAGTGCACGATTGCGCAGGTGCGCGAAGTGGTCGAGTTGGGTGAACTGGATCCGGAGGTTATCGTCACTCCCGGCATCTTCGTGCAACGTGTGGTGCAGTTGGCGGGGGCCGCCACGCTGGCACAACCGCAGGCAGCCGCTTAAAGGAGTCACGAATGCAGCGATTTTCCCGTGACCAGATGGCCGCGCGCGTCGCGCGCGATATTCCCGAAGGCGCGTATGTGAATTTGGGCATTGGCTTGCCGACGCTTGTCGCCAATCACTTGCCTCGCGACCGCGAGATTTTGCTGCACAGCGAAAACGGCCTGCTCGGCATGGGGCCCGCGCCGGGCCCGGGCGCGCAAGACCCCGATCTGATCAACGCCGGCAAGCAGCCGGTGACCTTGCTCCCGGGCGGCAGCTATTTCCATCACGCGGATTCATTCGCGATGATGCGCGGCGGGCACCTCGATTTTTGCGTGCTGGGCGCGTTTCAGGTCTCGGTGAGGGGCGATCTCGCCAACTGGCACACTGGCGCAGCCGGCGCCATTCCCGCGGTCGGCGGTGCGATGGACTTGGCCATCGGAGCGAAAAACGTGTATGTCATGATGGAGCATCAGACCAAGTCCGGTCCGAGCAAGATTACCGAGCGATGCACGTATCCAGTAACGGCTTTTCAGTGCGTCAACCGGATTTATACCGACCTGGCGGTGATCGACGTCACAGCGCACGGCCTGGTCGTGCTCGCCATCGTCGATGGGCTCGCGTTCGACGAACTCCAGCGTTTGACCGGAGTGCCGCTGACGAACGCGGCCGCTAGCGTCGCCGCCTGAACTTCCCAACATCAATCAAGGGAACTCGGATGCGCTCCGTTTACATTTGCGATGCGGTACGAACGCCGATCGGCCGCTACGGCGGTGCGCTCGCCGGCGTCCGCACCGACGACCTTGCTGCGATTCCATTGCGCGCGTTGTTGGAGCGCAATCCCGGGCTCGACGCTGCGCGCATCGACGAAGTGCTCTATGGCTGCGCCAACCAGGCCGGCGAGGACAACCGCAACGTCGCGCGGATGGCGCTGCTGCTCGCCGGCGTGCCGGCGAGCGTGCCCGGCCTAACGCTCAACCGCTTGTGTGCATCGGGACTTGACGCGGTGGGCACCGCCGCACGTGCGATCGGCGCGGGCGAAATGGAGCTTGCCATCGCCGGCGGCGCCGAATCGATGTCGCGCGCGCCGTTTGTGATGGGCAAGGCGGATAGCGCGTTTTCGCGCAATGCTGAGATTTACGACACGACCATCGGGTGGCGTTTCGTCAATCCATTGCTGAAGGCGCAATACGGGGTGGATTCGATGCCCGAGACTGCCGAAAACGTCGCCGGTGATTTCACCGTATCGCGCGCCGACCAGGATGCTTTTGCGTTGCGCAGCCAGCAGCGTGCGGGGCATGCGCAGGCGGCAGGCTATTTCGCCGAGGAAATCGTGCCTGTGCGCATTCCCGGCAAAAAGGGCGAGACGCTCGTCGCGACGGACGAACATCCACGACCCGACACCACGATGGAAATGCTCGCGAAACTCAAAGCGGCGTTCCGCACGCCGGGATCGGTCACCGCAGGCAACGCGTCTGGCGTCAACGACGGCGCGGCTGCCCTCATCCTCGCTTCCGAATCCGCGCTCAAGGCGCATAACTTGAAGCCGCGCGGGCGCGTGCTCGGCATGGCCAGCGCGGCCGTACCGCCGCGGGTCATGGGCATTGGTCCGGTCCCCGCGACGCGCAAGCTGATGGAGCGGTTGGGATTGTCCATTACCGATTTCGACGTCATCGAATTGAACGAAGCATTCGCGAGCCAGGCGCTCGCCTGCCTGCGCGAACTCGGCGTTGTCGACGACGCCGCGCACGTCAACCCGAACGGCGGCGCGATCGCCCTCGGCCATCCGCTTGGCATGAGCGGCGCGCGGCTCGTGCTGACCGCGCTGCATCAACTTGAAGACTCTCGAGGACGCCGGGGACTCGCCACGATGTGCGTCGGCGTCGGGCAGGGTGTCGCCGTGGCGCTCGAACGCGTTTAACGGGGCACGTTCACACAGTAAAAGGTAAAGCCTGATGACTAACCTTCCGGGCTATCGACGGCCCTTCTTCGGTACCCAGCCGGACTATCTGTATCCGCCGTACCGCTCCACGGTCAAGCGTGCGCCGACGCGCCCGCTCGTCTTGATCCCGCAAACGCTCTCGGAAATTACCGGTCCGGTGTTCGGAGACGATACTGTCGGCGCGAACGATTTCGATCTCACCGGCCGGCATGACGGCGACCCGCTGGGCGAGCGCATCATCGTGTCAGGCCGCGTGCTCGACGATGGCGGAAAGGCGGTGCCACACGCGCTGATCGAGTTGTGGCAAGCCAATGCGTCGGGTCGCTATCGGCATGATGTGGACAGTCACGACGCGCCGCTCGATCCGAATTTCACCGGGTGCGGCCGCACTCTTACCGATGCGCAGGGCCACTACCGGTTCGTCACGATCAAGCCGGGCGCCTATCCATGGCGCAATCACTTCAACGCGTGGCGACCGGCGCACCTGCATTTCTCGCTGTTCGGCCAAGGCTTCATACAGCGGTTGGTCACGCAGATGTATTTCCCTGGCGATCCGCTGCTGCCGTACGACCCTATGTACACGAGCGTGCCCGACGAACGAGCGCGCGCGCATCTCGTTGCATCGTTCGACTGGGAAACGACCGTCCCCGAGCACGCGCTTGGGCGTCGCTTCGACACCGTG